>NZ_BAAAUT010000185.1:0-502 GCF_039534085.1 Planomonospora alba | reverse complement strand
CGGCGACCGGCTGGACCGTCGACCCGTCCGGCACCGACACCGCCACCTCCGGGCAGTGGGAGCGCGGCGACCCGGCGGCGACCTCCTCCAGCGGGGCCAAGCAGCTGGGCGCCACGGTCAGCGGCGTCAACGACCTGGTCACCGGGCGCCTGGCGGGCTCGTCGGCCGGCTCCCACGACGTCGACGGCGGTGTGACGAGCGTTCAGTCGCCGCAGATCGCGCTGCCGGCCGGCGGGACGCTGACCCTGTCGTTCTCGTGGTACCTGGCGCACGGGTCGAACTCCTCGTCCGCCGACCACCTGCGGGTCGCGGTCGTCGGCCCGTCCGGTGCGGCCCAGGTCTTCCAGCGGCTCGGCGCGGCGAGCGACCGCGACGGCGCGTGGGCGACGGCCACGGCGGACGTCTCGGCCTTCGCCGGGCAGAACGTGCGGATCCTCGTCGAGGCGGCCGACGCCTCGGGCGCCTCCCTGGTGGAGGCCGGGATCGACGACGTCAAGATCAC
>NZ_BAAAUT010000184.1:0-507 GCF_039534085.1 Planomonospora alba | reverse complement strand
CCTGCTCAAGGACGGTGGAGCGGCCGTGCATCGGGACGTTCATGATCAGGTCATGCGAGAGCTCGAGAACTACTCCGGATTTCGGGAGCGAGAGATCTTGGAGGCGGTTCCAGGAGTGCAACCCGAGACCGTGGTGATCCTGACCTTCAACGACGAGCCGAGCTTGCGCACATGGCTTGAGTCTGACGTCCGATCCCGGCTCTTGAGCCGGCTCGATGCCCACATCGAGGGCACCTACACAACAAGCGTCCTCGGCGGGTTCGCCGGGTGGTTCACATTCGACAGCACAACCGAGCCACGAAGATGGAAGCAGGCCGCTGCGGTACTTCTGGCTCTGTTCCCTGTCTCGCTGACGGTCACATACGTTCGCACGCTCATCTGGCCCGAGGCACCCCTTGTGCCCGCAGTGTTCGTGGGAAACGTGATCGGGATCGCGATTCTCACGTGGGTTCTGATGCCGCCGCTGACAAGATGGCTATCGCGGTGGTTGCGAAACTGAGTCAGATG
>NZ_BAAAUT010000183.1:0-523 GCF_039534085.1 Planomonospora alba | reverse complement strand
TGTCGGTGGTGGTCGGCTCCCGCGCGTACGGGCTGGAGACCGGCGAGTCCGACGTGGACCGGCGTGGCGTCTTCGCCGCGCCGACCCCGCTGTTCTGGCGGCTGGACAAGCCGCCGACCCACGTCGACGGGCCGCTGCCCGAGCAGTTCTCCTGGGAGGTCGAGCGCTTCTGCGTGCTGGCGCTGGAGGCCAACCCCACGGTCCTGGAGTGCCTGTGGTCGCCGCTCGTCGAGCGCACCACGCCGACGGGCGAGGACCTGCTCGCCCTCCGGCGGGCGTTCCTGTCCCGGCGCGCCTGCCGGACGTTCACCGGCTACGCCGACGCCCAGTTCCGCAGGCTCGACCCCGCGCGGCCGAAATGGAAACAGGCCATGCACATGATCCGGCTGATGATCAGCGGGCTGCACCTGATGCGCGAGGGCGAGCCGCTGGTGCGGATGGACGGGGCACCGCGACCGGCTGCTGGCGCTGCGCCGGGGCGAGATCCCGTGGCCGGAGGTGGAGCGCTGGCGGGCGGAGCTGG
>NZ_BAAAUT010000182.1:0-529 GCF_039534085.1 Planomonospora alba | reverse complement strand
GGTCTACAGCCTGGCGGGGGCGATGGGCATCACCATCGAGGACTGAGCACACCACGGACGCCCCCGGGCCCCCGGCGGGGCTCCCTGCGGCGGCCCGCCCTGAGCTCCTTCCCGCCACGATGGCCGCAAGGCGACGGCGAGCACCTTCAACCGGGCCCGAAGCGGCGGCTTCAGCGGCGGCGAGCACCGCGAGCGGCCGGAGAGCGAGACGCTACGGCCCGCATGAGTACGGCCGCGCAGGCACGCGCGGAGGCGGGCCGGTGCGCAGGCCGGCGTATGACAGAGCGCAACCCCGCGCGCCCGAGGCGACGCCGGAGGCGAGGACCCACCGGAGAGCAACTGCGACGGCCGGCCGGAGCACCGGCCCCGCCGCAGCGCCCACGGCGACCCGCCACCCCCGCAGCACGGGACCCGCCCACGCACCAGCCCGCACCACCCCAGGAACACGGGACCCCAGGCACGAACCCGCACACCACCGCCCCAGGAACACGGGACCCGGCCGGGGAGTCCGTACGGCCCGCCGCCCCGG
>NZ_BAAAUT010000181.1:0-534 GCF_039534085.1 Planomonospora alba | reverse complement strand
GACGAGGGCGATCAGTGCCTGCTTGGCCGAGGCGCGCATCCGGGCGTCGAGCCACACCAGCGGCCGGTCGTCGGCCATGCTCAGCGAGTCGCGCAGGGCGGCGTCGTCGTAGCGGGGGGCGCCGTCGAAGTGGTTGACCGCGACGGTGTACGGCAGGCCCGCGGTCTCCAGCAGGTCGATCGCGTCGAAGCTGTCGGCGATCCGCCGGGTGTCGACCAGGACCAGGCCGCCCAGGGCCCCCTCCATCAGGGAGCGGACCATGCGGTGGAAGCGCGGCTGGCCGGGGGCGCCGAACAGGTACAGCACGATGTCGTCGGCCAGGGTGATGCGGCCGAAGTCCATGGCGACCGTGGTGGTGTCCTTGCCCTTCAGGCCGCCGAGGTCGTCGACGAGCTCCCCGGCGCGGGTCATCCGCTCCTCGGTGCGCATGGGGCGGATCTCCGAGACGGTGCCCACGAAGGTGGTCTTGCCGACCGCGAACGGGCCGAGGACGAGCACCTTCACCGAGCGGGCTCTGGCCGGCACGTAGCGGCG
>NZ_BAAAUT010000180.1:0-539 GCF_039534085.1 Planomonospora alba | reverse complement strand
CCGCTCCCGCCGGGCGCGTAGCGCCCAGAACACGCCGGGGCCGCCACCGGATGTCTCCGGTGGCGGCCCCGTGACCTGTCCAGAGGCGCGAGCCGCGCGTTCCTCAGCCCCGCTTGACGGCGATCCGGCCGGTCAGGACCTGGTGGCCGACGTAGCCGGCGCTGCCGGCGACGATCAGCGCGGCCAGCGCGACACCCGCGGGGCCACCGGCCTGCTCGCCGCGCGCGGCGACGGCGGGCTGCGGCGCGGCCGCGGCGGCCTTGACGGCCGTGTCCCCGGCCGCGGCGGCCTTGCCGGCGGCCTTGTCCGCGGCGGTCTTCAGCACGACCGGCTCGGCGGGGTCGGTGTCCTTCTCGGACCAGGCGCCGGTGGCGAAGGGGACGGGCTTGTTCTTCTTGCCGACGCCCTTGCCCCACTTGGTGATGACGTAGGTGACCTTGATGTGGCCCTTGCCGCCGTTGCCGTCCACGCCCAGGGTGTCGGGGTTGAACTTCCCGCCGGTCAGGTCGGCGAAGGTCTTGGCGTCCAGGTCCAGCATC
>NZ_BAAAUT010000179.1:0-547 GCF_039534085.1 Planomonospora alba | reverse complement strand
CGATGGATGAGGCAGACCGGGCCACGGACGGACCGGCACGACCCCGCTAAGGAGAGATCATCATGGGTCTGCGTATCAACCAGAACATCGGCGCGATGAACGCCTACCGCAACCTGTCGGTCAACGACGGTGCGATGTCGAAGTCGCTGGAGAAGCTGTCCAGCGGTTTCCGGATCAACCGTGCGGCCGACGACGCGGCGGGTCTGTCCATCAGCGAGGGCCTGCGCGCCCAGACCGGTGGCCTGAAGGTCGCCGTGCGCAACGCGCAGGACGGTGTGTCGGTCGTGCAGACCGCTGAAGGTGCGCTCACCGAGACGCACGCGATCCTTCAGCGCATGCGTGACCTGGCCGTCCAGTCGGCCAACGGCGGTTCCCAGGACGCCAAGGCGCAGGAGGCGGCCGACAAGGAGTTCCAGGCTCTGAAGACCGAGCTGGACCGGATCTCCGACACCACGTCCTTCGGCAGCCAGAAGCTGCTGGACGGTACCTACAACGGCACCTTCCAGGTCGGCTCCAACGGCAACGACGCCGCCGAGCGCATCAGCGT
>NZ_BAAAUT010000178.1:0-550 GCF_039534085.1 Planomonospora alba | reverse complement strand
CGCCCTTCGGCCGGCCCGTCGACCCCGACGTGAAGATCACATACGCCGGGTGGTCCGGGAGCGGTTCCGGCAGCGGCGGCTCCGGGGGCCCGTCCTCCCGGTCCGGGGACAGGAGCACCCCGCGCTGGGGCGCGTCCTCCCGAGGCGCGCCGTCCCGTCCGGGCAGGATGCGGCAGGAGACGCCGCCGTCCTCCAGCACCACCACCGGCAGCCCCCCACCCACCACGTCCTGCAACCCCTCGGCCGCCACCACCGCCATCGGCGCCGCGTCCCGCACCATGGACGCCACCCGCTCCGCCGGATACGCCGGATCCACCGGCACATACGCCCCTCCGGCCTTGAGCACCCCCAGCACCGCGACCACCAGCTCCACCGACCGCGGCACCACCAGCGCCACGAACCGCTCCGGCCCCACCCCCAGCCACGCCAGCCGCCGCGCCAGCGCCCGCGCCCGCGCGTCCAGCTCCGCGTACGTCACCGCGGCGTCCCCGCACACCACCGCCACCGCGTCCGGGCAGGCCGCCACCCGCGCCGCGAACCCCTCCACGAT
>NZ_BAAAUT010000177.1:0-592 GCF_039534085.1 Planomonospora alba | reverse complement strand
CCGTCAGACGGGCGACGTCGCGCTCCAGCCGCGGGCGCTCCGGAGCGCCGGAAGGCAGCGCCCCGTGCTCCGCCGAGCGCTTGGCCTCCACCAGCTCACCCAGGTACGGCGGGCCGCCGCCGAGGCGGGTGAGGTCGGCGACGAGCTCGCCGGTGCGCATCAGGTGGATGCCGGTGAGCAGCACCCGGAAGGTGTACAGCAGCGGTTTGAGTTCGCCGGAGCGCTCGAACAGGCGCCACTGGGTGCGGGCGAATCCCAGGTAGTGGTGGGCGTGGTGGCGGGTGAGGCGGGCCGGGGCGGCGGCGACCAGCTCCTCGTGGACCGGTGAGCCCGCCACCACCAGCGGGGACAGCAGCTGCTCCAGCACGTAGCCGTTGCGGCGCAGCAGCAGGCGGCAGAACTTGGCCAGGTCATGGGTGACGAGGTCCACCTCGGTGCCGCGGCGGATCCAGGAGCGGGAGACGGTCTCCTGCCCGGTGCGCAGGCCGACGACCTGCTCCACCGGCAGCACGTGCACGCCGCGCAGGTCGACGTCGGAGTCGTCGGAGGGGAAGCCGTACAGGTGGGCGCCGCTGACCGTGGCGAAGGCCAG
>NZ_BAAAUT010000176.1:0-642 GCF_039534085.1 Planomonospora alba | reverse complement strand
GGCTGTAGTCGGCGTAGCGGCGCGGGAAGCCCTGGGCGCCCAGCCAGTGCTGGACCAGGAAGGTGGTGTGGAAGCCGATGAACAGCGTCCAGAAGTGCCACTTGCCGAGCGTCTCGCCGAGCATCCGGCCGGTCATCTTCGGCCACCAGAAGTAGAAGCCGGCGAACATCGCGAAGACCACGGTGCCGAAGACGACGTAGTGGAAGTGCGCCACCACGAAGTAGGAGTCGTGGACGTGGAAGTCGAGCGGGGGCGAGGCCAGGATGATGCCGGTCAGGCCGCCGAACAGGAAGGTGACCAGGAAGCCGATCGCCCACAGCATCGGCGTCTGCAGTGTGACGTGGCCCCGCCACATGGTGCCGATCCAGTTGAAGAACTTCACGCCGGTCGGCACGGCGATCAGGAACGTCATGAACGAGAAGAACGGCAGCAGCACCTGCCCGGTGGGGAACATGTGGTGCGCCCAGACCGTGATCGACAGGCCCGCGATGGCGATGGTCGCGCCGACCAGGCTGACGTAGCCGAAGATGGGCTTGCGGCTGAAGACCGGGATGACCTCGGTGATGATGCCGAAGAACGGCAGGGCGATGATGTAGACCTCGGGGTGGCCGAAGAACCAGAACAGGTGCTGCCACAGCAGCG
>NZ_BAAAUT010000175.1:0-648 GCF_039534085.1 Planomonospora alba | reverse complement strand
GGTGCGGGCGTATCTGGCGGGGGTGCTGCCGGAGTTCATGGTGCCGTCGGCGGTGGTGGTGCTGGAGGCGCTGCCGGTGACGCGCAACGGGAAGCTGGACCGGGCGGCGCTGCCGGCGCCGCGGGTTTCGGCCGGTGGGGGGCGGGGGCCGCGGTCGGTGGTGGAGGAGGTCCTGTGCGGGGTGGTGGCGCAGGTCCTGGGGGTCGAGGGCGTGGGGGTGGAGGAGTCGTTCTTCGATTTGGGTGGGGATTCGCTGCTGGCGACGCGCCTGGTGAGCCGGGTGCGGTCGGTGCTGGGGGTGGAGATCGGGGTGCGGGCGGTGTTCGAGGCGCCGTCGGTGGCGGGGCTGGCGTCGGTGGTGGAGCGGGAGCGGGACTCGGGGGTGGTGCGGCCGCGGGTGCGGGTGGTGGAGCGGTCCGCGGGTGGGGTGGCGTTGTCGTTCGGGCAGCGGCGGTTGTGGGTGCTGAACCGGTTGGATCCGGTTTCGGGGGTGTACAACCTGCCGGTGGCGTTGCGGCTTTCGGGGCGGGTGGATGTGGGGGCGCTGCGGTGGGCGCTGGCGGATGTGGCGGGGCGGCATGAGAGTCTGCGGACGGTGTTCCCGGAGGTGGGCGGGGTGCCGTTCCAGCGCATCCTCGACACCGCCGA
>NZ_BAAAUT010000174.1:0-650 GCF_039534085.1 Planomonospora alba | reverse complement strand
CCACCTCCACCACCCGCTCGAACGGCAGATCCTGATGCCCGAACGCCGCCAGATCCACCTCCCGCACCCGCCCCACCAACTCACCGAACGACGGATCCCCACCCGTGTCCGTCCGCAACACCAGCGTGTTGACGAACATCCCCACCAACCCGTCCAACGCCTCATCGGTACGACCCGCCACCACCGTCCCGACCGGCACATCCGACCCCGCACTCAACCGCGTCAGCAACGCCGCCAACGCCGCCTGCACCACCATGAACACCGACGCCCCCGCACCCCGCGCCAGCGCCCGCACCCCCCGGTGCAACTCCGCATCCACCACCACCGGCACCGTCCCGCCCCGATACGACGCCACCACCGCACGCGGACGATCCACCGGCAACTCCAGCTCCTGCACCAGCCCCGCCAGCGCCGACCGCCAGAACCCCGCCTGCCGCGCCGCCACACTGCCCGGATCGGACTCCTCCCCCAGCAGCTCCCGCTGCCAGGCCGCGTAATCGGCGTACTGCACCGGCAACGGCGCCCACCCCGGCTCCCGGCCCTCCACCCGCGCCGCGTACGCCGCGATCACATCCCGCGCCAGCGGCGCCATCGACCACCCGTCCGCCGCGATGTGATGCACCACCAGCAGCAGCACGTGCTCCTCGGGG
>NZ_BAAAUT010000173.1:0-656 GCF_039534085.1 Planomonospora alba | reverse complement strand
GGCGAGCCTGCGGGCCACGATGTGGAGCCTGGTGCTCGCACCCGCGGGGTGAGGCCCCGCGCGGTCCCGGCCGGTCGCCGACCGGCCGGGACCGGTGGCGTCCGGACCGTTCCGTCCGGAACGGCAGGTCTGGCCGTTCTGTGATGAAGACGTACGCCGTTCCGTGATGAGCGGCATGTGAACCTGCATTACTCCTGTGGCGTCTGATGCGTGCTGTGCCATCGCCGATGGCCCGGGGGCTTTCTTCTTCAACCCTTGAAAGGGGTCACCATGGGGGGACGCAAACGTGTCTCCGTCCTGGGGGGAGCGCTGATGACGGCGCTCGCCCTGTTGTGGAGCGGTCCAGCATCCGCCGTGCAGCACGCGCAGGACCGCGTCGTCTCCGACAATCCGGTCAACTGGACGCCTCACGTCCTGGACGGCCAGGTCAACGCCATCGTGCAGATCGGCGGCAAGATCTACGTCGGAGGCGAGTTCACCCAGGTCCAGGAGGACGACTCCACGACCGTGCTCAACCGCAGGAGCCTGTTCGCCTTCGACGCCGCCACGGGCGCCGTCGATCCGGCCTTCACCCCGGCCGTCGAGGGCGAGGTCAAGGCGCTGCTGCCCGCCCCCGACGGCCGGTCGATCTACGTCGGCGGCGCCTTCGGCCAGGT
>NZ_BAAAUT010000172.1:0-664 GCF_039534085.1 Planomonospora alba | reverse complement strand
GCCTACGCGGCCCGGTTCGGCAAGCCGCGCTGGGGCGACAAGCGGCCGTCGTACTTCCAGAACGTGGACGTGCTGCTGCGGCTGTTCCCGGACGCGCAGTTCGTGCACCTGATCCGGGACGGCCGGGACTGCGTGGCGTCGCTGAAGGAGATGCCCTGGCACACCGGGAGCGTCTACAGCTCCGTGTCGGTGTGGGCCGAGGCGGTCGACTTCGCCCGGCACCGGGCGCCGAAGCTGCCCGAGGGCTCCTATCACGAGCTGCGCTACGAGGATCTGACGGCGGATCCGGAGGGCGTGCTGCGGGGGCTCTGCGCGTTCCTGGGGGAGGAGTTCGACCCGGCGATGTGCGAGCCGAGCCGGGTGGCGGGCATCGCCGTACCGGGGCACAAGACCTGGCACGCCAACACGCACCGCGAGGTGACCACCGCCCGGTCCGGGTCGTGGAAGGACCGGCTGGAGCCGGGCGAGATCGCGCTGTGCGAGACGGTGCTCGCCGACCGGCTGGAAGGCTGCGGCTACGAGCTGACCGGCGCGCCGAAGGCCGCCGCCTCGCAGGTCCTGGCCTACGAGCGGACCGCGGTCATGCGGCGGCTGGCCCGGACCAAGCGGGCCGCGCTGGACCGGCTGGTACGGCTCCGCGAGCCGAACCCGGTGGCCGCGCAGC
>NZ_BAAAUT010000171.1:0-679 GCF_039534085.1 Planomonospora alba | reverse complement strand
CGTCAGCGCGCTGCGCGACAGCCGCCAGACCACCATCGGCTGGGCCTTCGTCGCCCGCGACGTCACCGCCCTCAACGACCAGCACCGCGAACTGCAACACGCCAACCAGCAACTACGCGACCAGGTCGCCACCATCGAAGCCCTCCGCGCCGACCTGGCCGAACAAGCCGTCCGCGACACCCTCACCGGCCTGCACAACCGCCGCTACCTCATGGAAGCCCTCCAACGCGAACTCCGCCTGGCCACCTCCGCCGGCACCCCCCTCAGCGTCGCCCTGCTCGACATCGACCACTTCAAACAGATCAACGACCGCTACGGCCACGGCGCCGGCGACCAGGTCCTGATGCGCTTCGCCAAACTCGTCGGCGGCCGCATCCGCATCGACGACGTCGTGGCCCGCTACGGCGGCGAGGAATTCGTCATCGTCCTGCCCGGCGCCACCGGCGACCAAGCCCTGGAACGCATCGACGCCATCCGCACCTGGGTCGCCGCCGGCCGCATGCCCGCCGGCGGCCACACCCTGTCGGTCACCTTCAGCGCCGGCGTGGCCACCCTGACCGGCAAACAGAAAGCCGAAGAACTCCTGCACGCCGCCGACGAGGCCCTCTACGAAGCCAAACGCGCCGGCCGCAACCGCGTCCACCTCGCCACCCCCACCACCGACCCCGCCACCCCCGCC
>NZ_BAAAUT010000170.1:0-740 GCF_039534085.1 Planomonospora alba | reverse complement strand
GCGGTAGCGGATGAGACGAGGCTCCCGGTAAGACAGCAGTCGACCAAGATCCGATGCCCCAACCGGGAGCCTCGTTGCTGTCATACCGTGCCGCGATTCCGCTGTCCAACCGCACCCTTGTCCGCCTGGCCGGCCTGATCCGCGCCCATCGCGCGCAACGCCGCTCCCGCTGGCGCCGTCTCGGCCCTGGGCAACAAGCCCTTCTGGTCCTGGCGCATCTGCGCAACGGTGACACCTACGCCCGCCTGAGCAGCGGGTTCGCCATCGGCACCACCACCGCCTGGCGGTACGTGCAGGAGAGCGTCGACCTGGTCGCCGCCCTGGCCGACGACGTGCACACCGCCGCACGTAAAGCTTCCCGCCTGGCCTATGCCGTTCTGGACGGCACGCTCCTGCCGATCGACCGGCTGGCCGACGATGCGCCGTACTACAGCGGCAAACACCGCCGGCACGGGGTCAACGTTCAGTTCCTCGCCGATCCGGCCGGCCGCCTGGTGTGGGTCTCGCCCGCGCTGCCCGGGGCGGTACACGATCTGACCGCGGCCCGGCGGACCGGCTTGATCGACGCTCTGACCGGCGCCGGTGTCCCGGTCTTCGCCGACCGGGGGTACCAGGGCGCGGGCGGTGTGATCCGCACGCCGTTCAAGCGCCACCGGCACCGGCTGCGCCTGTCGCGCCACCAGAAGGCCGTCAACCGCTCCCACGCCCGCATCCGGGCGATCGGGGAACGCGCCGCCGCG
>NZ_BAAAUT010000169.1:0-748 GCF_039534085.1 Planomonospora alba | reverse complement strand
TGCTGCCCGCCCCCGACGGCCGGTCGATCTACGTCGGCGGCGCCTTCGGCCAGGTGAACGGCGTCACCAACCGGCGACTGACCCGCCTGAGCGTCACCGACGGCCAGGCGCTGCCCGGCTTCACCCCGTCGGTGGACGCCCGCGTCAACGACCTGCGGCTGGCCGGCGGCCGGCTGTACGCCGGCGGCGCCTTCGCCACCGTGGGCGGGACCCCGCAGGCGGCCCTGGCCGCGCTCGACCCGGACACCGGCGCCCGCGACCCGTTCGTGGACCTGGCCTTCGCCGGCACGCAGAACGGCGGCACCACGCAGATCCTCAAGATGGACGTCACACCGGACGAGACCCGCCTGGTGGCGGTGGGCAACTTCGCCACCGTGGACGGGCAGAGCCGGCGCCAGCTCGTCCAGCTGGACCTGACCGGCCCGAGCGCCGAGGTGGCCGACTGGCACACCGCCCGCTACGAGGCCGCCTGCTCGACCTCCTTCGACAGCTACATGCGGGACGTGGACTACTCGCCCGACGGCCGGTTCTTCGTGGTGACGACGACCGGCGCCTACGCGGGCGGCCCGCCGAAGCTCTGCGACACCCACGCGCGGTGGGAGACCTACGCCACCGGCACCGGTCTCAACCCCACCTGGGTCAACTACACCGGCGGCGACACCAGCTACGCGGTCTCGGTGACCCCGCAGGCGGTCTACGTCGGCGGCCACTTCCGCTGGGCGAACAACCCCTTCCGCGGCGACGCGGC
>NZ_BAAAUT010000168.1:0-760 GCF_039534085.1 Planomonospora alba | reverse complement strand
AGCCCCTGAGCGTCCCGGCTCGTGATGGTCGCCCCTCTGAGGCCGGTGACGCCGTTGATCCTCAGCAGGGTGCAGTCGGTGAACCGCGCACCGCCCATCCGGGCATTGGAGAACTGCGCTCCCGTCAGTTCGCAGCGTTCGAAGCGCGTGCCCCGAAGGTCCGCGTTCTGGAAGTCGGCCTCCACCAGCGTGCAGTCACGGAAGACGACGTTCTTGAAAGTGGAGAAGCGGAAACCCGCCAGGTCCGCCCGGCAGGCGTCGAACACCGCGTCCCGGAACACGCACTCCGGCCAGGACATGCCGGTCAGCCTGCTCGCCGTCACCCGCGTCCGCCGCATCGTCGAGGTCGCGGCCGCCAGGTTCGACAGGTCGCACAGCTCCATCTCCACGTTGGAGAAACCGGCCCGGCGCATCTCCATGCCGGAGAGCCGCGCCTCGGTGAAACGGCACCCCTCGAAGTCGACCGCGTCCACGCGGCGGGCCGCCAGATCCGTGCCCGTGAACTCCAGGAACCGGTACACGCCGTCGTCCTCCAGCCCGTGCTCGGGAAGCACGGCGGGGCTGAGCGACGCGGGCAGCTCGGGGGCGAGCGGTTCCTTCGCCTTGGGCGGCTGAGCGGAGGAGGCGCGGGAGGGCATGAGCAGAGCGTAGCCCGGCGCCGGGGACCGCAGCCCTCGGCGGCCGGTCCCCCGCGAGGAGACCGCACCCCTCCCGGAGGCCGTTCTCCCCCTGAAGGACCGCGCCGGGACGCTCAGGGGCC
>NZ_BAAAUT010000167.1:0-761 GCF_039534085.1 Planomonospora alba | reverse complement strand
ACCTCCGACACCGACAGCACGCCGGGCAGGCACAGGTCCATCACCCGGTACGCCTGCGCCGCCAGGCCCGCCAGCGGCATCTTGGGGTCGGCGATGAGCAGCGTCGCCTCGTCCAGGCTGGAGCGCGACGGCGTGGCGTGCCCGCCGGTGGCCGTGTGGGAGCGCACCACGCCGCGCCGGTGGTGCCCGCGGGGGCTCATGCCGTGGCGCTTCGCTCGCGGGCCTCCAGGACCGGGCGGAGCCCGGAGATCATCTTCAGGGTGGCGGTGATGGCCAGCGCGACCTCCTGGCTCATCGAGTCGCCGCGTACCGCCACGCCGATGCCGGTGCGCTCACCGGCGGCGAACAGCAGCACGGTGAAGTCCTTCAGGTCGCTGACCACGTGCCGCATGGGCAGCGGGCCGGCCTGGTCGGGCAGGCCGCAGAACGCGCCGAAGTCCCCCTGCAGGGACTTGACCCCGCACAGGGCCGCCGCCGCCCGGTCGGCGTCGTCGCGGGGCAGGGTGTCCGACTTGGCCAGCACCAGCCCGTCGGTGCTGAACAGCAGGGCGTTGACGACGCCGGGCTCCTCGGTCAGCCTGTTCAGGGCCCAGGTCATGTCCGTGGAGTCGGCGGTGGGACGGTCGATCATGACTGGGGCTGTCCTCCGTGGTCGGTGTCGCTGGTGCCGTATCCCTCGCTGAGCGCGCGGCGCATCCGCTCGAAGCCCTCGGCGAGGGTGGTGGGGTCGCCGGTGTCGGTGACGGCCTCCTGGCTCGGCG
>NZ_BAAAUT010000166.1:0-771 GCF_039534085.1 Planomonospora alba | reverse complement strand
CGGAGCCACGCGATGCGGCGGCACCGCTTGCCGTAGTTTGTGATCGTGATCAGACCACGGCCCGTGGAGCGGGAACCGGCACGCCCCCACCGGAGGTGGCCCGGCTACGCGGTGGCGGCCTGGGGGTTCGCCTTCGCCGTACCGAGCTTCTACTGGGCGCTCGGCGGTACGGCGGGCGCGACCACGACGATCTCCCCCTCGCTGGTCCGGCTGATCGAGGAGGGGGTCACCTGGTTCGTGGCCACCCTGTGGGCCACCGGGGCGCTCAAGGTCATCGGTGGTCTGCTGGGGCTCGCCCTCGCGCGCGGTCCATGGGGCCGGGCCGCGGACCGGCTCCTCCAGCTCGCCGCCTGGGGCGCGGCCGTGCTGCTGTTCTGGCACGGAGCCGCCTTCGTGCTCCAGGGCGTCCTCGCCGGGTCCGGGGCCCTCGACCTCTCTGCGGACTTCCTCCCGGTGCTGCCCTGGTACACCTACCTGTGGGGCCCGTGGTTCATGGCAGGCGGGCTCCTGTTCGCCCTGGCGGCCCGCACGCACCTGGCCCGGATGCCGGACCGCCGCAGCGGGGTGGTCGCCGCAGCCGTCGGCGGGACCGGCGCCCTGCTCCTCTCCGCGGCGATGCTCGCCGCGGGCATCGGATGACGACGCGCCCCGCCGCCGCAGCGACGATCGGCCCCGAGCTCCTGGCCGACGGCTCTGGCGAGACCCCGCAGCGGTGAGGCGTCGGCCTCCTCGCACGGGACGGCCACCGGCCCACCGAACCGACTCTCCGCA
>NZ_BAAAUT010000165.1:0-840 GCF_039534085.1 Planomonospora alba | reverse complement strand
GGGCTGCCCTTCAGCGTGCCCGGATCCACCCCGGCGCTCTCCAGCGCCTCCCAGGTGGTCTCCAGCAGCAGCCGCTGCTGCGGGTCCATCACCAGCGCCTCACGCGGCGAGATGCCGAAGAAGGCCGGGTCGAACTCCGCTGCGTCGTACAGGAAGCCGCCGTTCTTCGTGTAGGTCGTGTCCGGCCGCTCGCCGGTGGGGTCGAAGAGCCGCCCGACGTCCCAGCCCCGGTCGGCGGGGAAGTCGGCGATCACGTCACCGCCCTCCGTGACCAGCCGCCACAGGTCCTCCGGTGAGGAGACCCCGCCGGGGTAGCGGCACGCCATTCCCACGATCGCGATCGGTTCGTCGTCGACGGGGGCGACCACCACGTCCCGCGTACCGGTCGCGGCCGTCGCGCCGCCGGCCTGCTCCAGCAGGTAACCGGCCAGCGCGGACGAGTTCGGGTAGTCGAAGACCAGCGTGGCCGGCAGCCGCAGCCCGGTCGCGGTGCCCAGCGCGTTGCGCAGCTCGACCGCGGCCAGCGAGTCGAAGCCGAGGTCCTGGAAGGCCCTGCCGGGTTCGACGGCATCGGGTGAGCCGTACCCCAGGACGGCGGCCACCTGGACCTGGACCAGTCTCAGCACCGTGTCGTGGCGCTCGTTCTCGGGCACGCGCGCGAGCCGCTCGCCGAGCGAGGACGTCCCCGCCGGGGCGCCCGCCGCGGCCGCACGCCGGGTGGCACGTCCCACGAGCCCGCGCAGCGCGGGAGGCAGCGAGTCCCCCATCGTCCGGAGCGCGGCGGCGTCGAGCTTGGCCGGGACCAGCACCGCATCACCGGCCGCAACCGCCGCGTCGAAC
>NZ_BAAAUT010000164.1:0-922 GCF_039534085.1 Planomonospora alba | reverse complement strand
CCGGGACCACGTACGCCACCAGCCGCCGATCCCCCGGCCGGTCCTCGCGCACCACCACCGCGGCATCCGCCACCCCCGGATGCCGCACCAGCACCGCCTCCACCTCCCCCGGCTCGATCCGGAACCCCCGGACCTTCACCTGCGCATCCGCCCGCCCCACGTACTCCAGACGGCCACCGGCCCGCCACCGCACCCGATCCCCCGTCCGGTACATCCGCTCTCCGGGCGGACCGAACGCACACGCCACGAACCGCTCAGCCGTCAACCCCGGCCGGCCCGCATACCCCCGCGCCACACCCGCACCCGCCACGTACAACTCCCCCGTCACCCCCGCCGGCACCGGATTGAGGAAGCCGTCCAGCACATACAGCCGCAGATCCGGGATCCCCGTCCCGATCAGACCCGCCGGACTGCCCGGCCCCAGCGGCGCCCAGGTGACGTGCACCGTGGTCTCGGTGATGCCGTACATGTTCACCAGCACCGGGGCGCCGTGCGGGTGGCGGTCGTACCACTCGGCCAGCCGCCGCGTCTCCAGCGCCTCACCGCCGAAGATCACATACCGCAGTGCCAGCTCCGCGTCCGGCCGCTCCTGCTCGGCCCGCATCAACTGGTAGAAGGCCGAGGGGGTCTGGTTGAGCACCGTGACCCGCTCCCGCTCCAGCAGAGCCAGGAACTCCTGCGGCGACCGGCTCACCTCGAACGGCACCACCACCAGCCGCCCCCCGGACAGCAGCGCCCCCCACAGCTCCCACACCGAGAAGTCGAAGGCGTAGGAGTGGAACAACGTCCAGGTGTCGTCCGGCCCGAACCCGAACCACTGCCGTGTCGAGGCCAGCAGCCGCATCACACTGCCGTGCGTCACCACCACGCCCTTCGGCCGGCCCGTCGACCCCGACGTGAAGATCACATACGCCGGGTGGTC
>NZ_BAAAUT010000163.1:0-993 GCF_039534085.1 Planomonospora alba | reverse complement strand
TCTACGTCGGCGGCCACTTCCGCTGGGCGAACAACCCCTTCCGCGGCGACGCGGCGGGCCCCGGCGCCGTCTCGCGGCCGGGCCTGGCGGCGCTCGACCCGGCCAACGGCGTCCCGCTCACCTGGAACCCGACCCGGACGCTGGGCGTCGGCGTCTTCGACCTGACCGCGACCGCGCAGGGCCTGTGGGTCGGCAGCGACACCGACCGCATCGGCAACTGGGAGTACCACGCCCGGCTCGCCATGTTCCCGCTGTCCGGCGGTACGGCCGTGCGGCCGCCGTTCGCCGGGGCCCTGCCGGGCGACGTCTACCAGATCGGCGTCGGCGCCACCCCCGCGGACACCGTGCAGCGCCGCTCCTTCGACGGCTCCTCCCCCGGCGCCGTGCAGCCCGTGGACGCGGGCGGCGTCACCTGGTCGGGGGCGCGGGGCGCCTTCATGCTCAGCGGCAAGCTCTACACCCCCTGGTCGGACGGGCGGCTCTACCGGCGCGACTTCGACGGCACCGCCTTCGGGACGCCCGCCGAGGTCAACCTGAACGGCCTGACCGACTTCGCCGCCGACATGCGGAACATGAGCGGCGTGTTCTACGGCAACGGCCGTCTCTACTTCACCCGTACCGGCGAGTCCGCGCTCTACTACCGCGGGTTCACGGCCGAGAGCGAGATCGTCGGTGCCCAGCGGTTCACCGCGAGCACCAACGTGGCCGGCGTCGACTTCAGCAGGGTGGGCGGCATGTTCCTGTCCGGGGACAAGCTCTACTTCACCGACCGCCTCGACGGCAGGCTGCTCCGCGCCGACTTCGCCGACGGCGCGCCGGTGGCCGGCACGGCCGTCGTGCTCAGCGGCCCGGCCGTGGACGGCGTGGACTGGCGCCAGCGCGGCCTGTTCCTGTTCGCCGGGGCGGGGACCGAAGCGCCGAACGCCTCCCCGGTCGCCGAGCTGGTGTCGGTGTGCGAGGAGCTGACGTGCACCTTCCGCAGCACCGGCTCGC
>NZ_BAAAUT010000162.1:0-993 GCF_039534085.1 Planomonospora alba | reverse complement strand
CAGCGCGGTCTCGGTGATCTCCAGCACCAGCGCCTCACCCGGCAGCCCCGCCTCCGCCAGCGCCTCCAGCACCGTCGCCACGAACTCCGGACGACGCAACTGCACCGCCGAGACGTTCACGTTCACCGAGATCCCGTACCGCTCGTACCAGCGCCGCGCGTCCGCGCACGCCCGCCGCAGCACCTGCGTGCCGATCGGCACGATCAGCCCCGTGCTCTCCGCCGTCGGGATGAACGCGTCCGGCGGCACCACGCCCTCCGGCGACTGCCAGCGCAGCAGCGCCTCCACCGACCGCACCTGACCGGTCCGCAGATCCACCACCGGCTGGTAGTTGATCACGAACTCGTCCTCCCGCAGCGCCCGGCGCAGCCCCTCGGCGATGCGCACCTGGTCCAGCTGCTCGACCCGCAGCCCCGGATGGAAGACGCTGATCTGGTTCCTGCCCGCCGCCTTGGCCGCGTACAGCGCCAGATCCGCGTCGCGGAGCGCCTCCTGCGCCTCCATGGCCTCGGCGATCATGTGCAGGCCGACGCTGGCGGTGACGTGGAGGGAGCGCCCGCCCACGGTGAAGCCCTCGGAGACGGTCTCGACCACCCGCTGGGCCACCTCGCCCGCCTCCTCGGAGGTGATGTCCTCCAGCAGGACCGCGAACTCGTCGCCGCCGAACCGGGCCAGGGTGTCGGCCTCGCGCACGACCGCCCGCAGCCGCCGCCCGGCCTGCACCAGCAACTGGTCCCCGACCGGATGGCCGTAGCTGTCGTTGACGTGCTTGAACCCGTCCAGGTCCAGCAGCAGCAGCGCGTGCCGCGCCAGCGGGGAACGGCGCGCGGTGGCCTGCTCCAGCCGGTCGGTGAACAGCGCCCGGTTGGCCAGCCCGGTCAGCGGGTCGTGCATCGTTCGGTGGCTGAGCAGCTGCTGCAGCGCGTTCTGCTCCTCCAGCGCCCGCGACAGCTCGGCGGCCTGCTCGTCCAGCTGCCGGGCGCGCCGCTGCGC
>NZ_BAAAUT010000161.1:0-1005 GCF_039534085.1 Planomonospora alba | reverse complement strand
TGCGCCTGCCGATAATGTCATCCGGCCAGGTCATGGGCTTGCTGGGGATCTCCTGACGCGAGTGACCCCCTGTTGCTCGGGGTGCGGCATGGTGATCGTCTGTGCTGCTTCGCCTGGCCTGTCTCGCCGTCACGAACGCCTTCGCCGTGCTGCGGCTGCTGCCGATGAGCGATCGGGACAAGGACGTCGAGATCCTCGCTCTGCGCCACCAGATCACCGTTCTCGGACGGCAGCTCGGTGCCGATGCCAGGGCGCGATTCGCTCCCGAGGACCGTGCCTTCCTCGCCGCCCTGCCGGCGTCGCTGCCCCGCGAGGTCTTGCGCCGGATGCGGCTCCTCGTCCGCCCGGACACCGTCCTGCGCTGGCACCGCGATCTGATGAGACGCCGTCATGCCGGCACGTGTCGGCCGAAGCGGCCGGGGCGCCCGCCCACGGTCCGCTCCATCCGTGCGCTCATCCTGCGGCTGGTCCGGGAGAACCCCTCCTGGGGGTATCGGCGGGTGCACGGTGAACTGGCCATGCTCTCGGCATCACGGTCGCGCCCTCCACCGTGTGGGAGATCCTCAAACAGGAAGGCATGGACCCGTCCCCTGAACGGGCGTCGATCACCTGGGCCGACTTCCTGCGCGCGCAAGCCGACGCGCTGCTGGCCTGCGACGTCATCGAGACCGTCACCCTCACCGGGCGGCGCCAGTACGTCCTGGCCGTCATCGAGCACGCCAGCCGGCGCGTCCGCGTGCTGGGTACCACCGCCCATCCGACCGCGAGCTGGGTCGTCCAGGCGATGAAGAACCTCGTGATGGACCTGGAAGAGACCGGCTGCCGGGCGCGCTACCTGATCCGGGACCGGGATGGGAAGTTCCCCGCCCTCATGGACGAGATCCTCACCGAGGCCGGGATCCGGACCGTGCTCACCGGTGTCCGCGTGTCGCGCATGAACGCGGTCATGGAGCGGTGGGTGCAGTCATGCCGCCGCGAGCTGCTCGACCGCTGCCTGCTGTGGAA
>NZ_BAAAUT010000160.1:0-1041 GCF_039534085.1 Planomonospora alba | reverse complement strand
GGGGGTAACGGCCATCCCTCCGGGGAAGTCCAGGGGCCGCCACCGACGACGACTGGCTGGAGCACATCCGGGCGGTCCTCACCGCGGGGAGGGGCGTCCGCGCGGAGGGCGTGCTGACGCTGGGTGCCCCGGCCCTGCAGATAATGGATCATGCTGATCGAAGACGGGACCGGTGGGATCGAACGGGTCACAGGGCGTGCCGGTGTGCTCGCGATGGCGGGTGACGATCCGTACGTGCGGATGGTGCTCACAGACCACTCCACCGGGTACCGCGGCACCGGAGCGGTGGCCTGGTCCGGCAGGACACCCCGGACGCCGCTGCTCTGCGCCAGGGGCGCACCGGCGGAGGCGGCCCGTCTGCTGATGGAGCTCCACCATGAAGGGCTCATCCCGCCCGGAACGCTGCTGCGTCTCCCCCCGGGAACCGGGGAATTCCTGCACTCCCTCCGGCTCCGGCACGTCGAGGACTGGCAGTTCCGCTGGACGGACGGACCGCCGCGGCCGCCCGGGGAGCCGGACCCGGTGGAGGTGCTGCCGGCGGCCCGGGAGATCACGGAGCTCCTGGACTCCGGCAATCCGGGCTCCTCCGTCCGGCCGGGCGCGCCGCACATCCGGCGGTGGTACGGCATCCGCGACGGCGGCGAGCTGGTCGCCTGCGGCGCGGACGTGAGCTACGGCGGAGTCGGCTATCTCGCCGGGCTGACGGTCGCGCCCTCCCACCGGGGACGCGGGCTGGGCACCGCACTGACGTCGGCGATGAGCCGGGCGGCACACGCCGAGTTCGGCGTCGTGGCCCTCGGCGTCAACGCCGCCAACCACGGCGCGATCCGCCTCTACGAACGCCTCGGCTTCACGGACACCGTCGAGGTCTCGGCCCACGAGCTGCTCGCCCCGTCCTGACCCGGCCGATTCCCGGGGCTCCACGGCCTCTCCCGCGGGAAGACCTCCCGCCTTCCCGGCAGGGCGGCTTCCCGGCCGGAACGGACGGTGGCCGCCGCCGACCGGTGTCCCGCTCGGGCTCGGCGCGCGGAGGTCCGTACG
>NZ_BAAAUT010000159.1:0-1062 GCF_039534085.1 Planomonospora alba | reverse complement strand
ACGCGCTGGTCGTCACCAGCCACCGCGCCGCGGTCACGCTGCTCAACGACAGCGCCACCTACAGCAAGGACAGCCGCAACTGGGCCGCCCTCAGCAGCGGGCAGGTACCCCCCGACAGCCCCGTCCTGGCGATCATGGGCTACCGGCCGAACCTGCTGTACGCCGACGGCCACGAGCACGAACGGCTGCGCAGAGCGATCGAAGACTGCGCGGCCCGCATCGACCTGCACGCGCTGCGGGAGACCGTCCAGCGCCACTCCCTCGGCCTCATCGCCCGCTTCGCCCCGGCCGGGCACGCCGAGTTGATGACCGAGTTCGCCGACACGATCCCGCTGCTGGTCTTCACCGACATCCTCGGCTGCCCCGCCTCCATGGTCGGCCGGATGGTCACCGGCTGCCAGGTCCTCATGAGCGGCGGTCCGGACGCGATGCAGGGCGCGGCCGACTTCGCCCGATGCCTGGCCGAGCTCATCGAGACGAAGCAGAGCACCCCGGGGCGGGACTTCACCTCCTGGATGCTCGCCCACCCCAACCGGCTCACCTCCGAGGAGATCCTCCACCAGCTGTTCTGCTTCGTCGGCGCCGGCGTCATCCCCACCGCCGCCTGGATCGCCTCCGGCCTGCGGCTGCTGCTGGAGGACGACGCCTACGCCGGAGACCTGACCGGCGGCGCGGTCACCGTGCGGCGCGCCATGGAGAAGGTGCTGTGGACCCGCTCGCCGATGGCCAACTTCAGCGTGCACTACGCCCGGCGCGCCACGATGCTGCACGGCGCCCCCATCCCGCCCGGCGTGCCGATCCTCATCAGCCACGCCGCCACCGGCACCGACCCGGACCTGCCGCCGGGTCTCGGCTACGACAACCGCTCCCATCTGGCCTGGTCCGCCGGCCCGCACCGCTGCCCGGCCGACGGCCACGCCGCCGTCATCGCCCAGACGGCGATCGAGACGCTCCTGGACCGGCTCTGGGACCTGCGGCTCACCGCGACCGACGTGCCCAACCGGCCCGGCCCCTTCCACCAGTGCCCCGCCGCGCTGCACGTCGCCTTCCGCCCCCAACCGG
>NZ_BAAAUT010000158.1:0-1103 GCF_039534085.1 Planomonospora alba | reverse complement strand
CACCCGCCGCTGGGCAAGTGGCTGATCGCCACCGGCGAGCAGATCTTCGGCATGACCCCCTTCGGCTGGCGCTTCGCCACCGCCGCCGCCGGCGCCGTCTCCATCCTCATCCTCGCCCGCCTGGCCCGCCGCATGACCCGCTCCACCCTGCTCGGCTGCCTGGCCGGCCTCCTGCTCGCCCTGGACGGCCTGCACCTGGTGCTGTCACGCACCGCCCTGCTCGACATCTTCCTCATGCTGTTCGTCCTGGCCGCCTTCGCCTGCCTGGTCACCGACCGCGACCACGCCCGCACCCGCCTGGCCACCTGGTACGAAACCTCCCCCCTGACCGAACACGGCCCCCACCTCGGCGCCCGCCCCTGGCGCATCGCCGCCGGAGCCATGCTCGGCGCCGCCTGCGCCGTCAAATGGTCCGGCGTCTTCTTCCTGCTCGCCTTCACCGTCTTGACCCTGGTCTGGGACGCCGGCGCCCGCCGCGCCCTCGGCCTGCGCCACCCCTGGCGCGGCATGCTCCGCCTCGACCTGCCCGCCGCGAGCGCCGCCCTGACCCTCATCCCCGCCGCCACCTACACCGCCACCTGGGCCGGCTGGTTCGCCTCCCCCCTCGGCTGGGGACGCAACTGGGCCCAGGCCACCGGCCAGGGCCCCTACTACTTCGTCTTCGACTCCATCCGCTCCTGGCTGGCCTACCACTTCCAGGTCCTGGGCTTCCACACCGGCCTGAGCACCCCGCACAACTACCAGTCCCAGCCCTGGGAATGGCCCCTGCTGCTGCGCCCCGTCGCGTTCTTCTACGAAACCGCACCCGGCTGCGGCGCGAGCGGCGGCTGCTCCCAGGCCGTGCTCGGCGTCGGCACCCCCGTCATCTGGTACGGCGCGCTGGCCGCCCTCATCGCCTCGGTCGCCTGGTACGTCGCCACCCGCGACTGGCGCGCCGCGGCCGTGCTGACCGCCTACGCCGCCGGCTGGCTGCCCTGGTTCTACTACGCCATCGCCGATGAGCGCACCATGTTCCTGTTCTACGCCATCCCCATGGTGCCGTTCATGGTGCTGGCCATCACCCTGGCCGCCGGACTCGTCATCGGCCCCGCCACCGCCCCGCC
>NZ_BAAAUT010000157.1:0-1111 GCF_039534085.1 Planomonospora alba | reverse complement strand
CTCCCGCATCGCTCCCATTCAGGAGATTATGCTGACAAGTCAGCTCCGATGGACCGCGTCGTAGAGGTCGCGTTTGGGAATGCCCGCGGCCTTGGCGACGTCCACGATCGCGTGCTTGCGCGGGATCCCGGCCTCCTCGCGCCGGGCGACCTCCGCGACCAGGTCCTCGATGACCGGCTCCGTGGGCTCCTGGACGTGCCCGGCGACCACCAGCGTGATCTCCCCCTTGACGCCCTGCCCGGCCCACTCGGCGAGCTCTCCCAGGCCGCCGCGCCGCACCTCCTCGTAGGTCTTGGTGAGCTCCCGGCAGACCGCGGCGGGGCGGTCGGCCCCGAACGCCCCGGCCATCGCGGCGAGGGTCGCGGCCAGCCGGTGCGGGGCCTCGAAGAACACCATCGTGCGCTCCTCGGCGGCCAGCGCGGCCAGCCGCCGCGCCCGCTCGCCCGGCTTGCGCGGCGGGAAGCCCTCGAAGCAGAACCGGTCGCTGGGCAGCCCGGAGACCGCCAGCGCGGTGGTGACCGCCGACGGGCCGGGCAGGGAGGTGACCGTCACCCCGGCGTCGACGGCCATGCGGGTCAGCCGGTAGCCGGGGTCGGAGACGCCGGGCATGCCCGCGTCGGTGATGACCAGCACGGTGTAGCCGGCCAGCAGCACCTCCAGGAGCTCGGCCGCCCGGCCCGTCTCGTTGGCGTCGTAGTAGGAGACGATCCGGCCGCCGATCTCCACGTCCAGGTCGGCGGCGAGGCGGCGCAGCCGGCGGGTGTCCTCCGCGGCCACCACGTCGGCCGCCGCCAGCGCCTGGCGCAGGCGCGGCGAGACGTCGCCCGCCTGCCCGATCGGAGCCCCCGCCAGCACCAGCCTGCCGTTGTCCGTCACCCTTCCATCTTGGCCCATCCCGCCCACCGCCTCCGCCCGCGGGCGCCGCGCCCGCCCCTGAAGAGGGGAAGCTCCCCGGTTGGGTATGTACGGGATGTTTCTTGAGGTGCGGGGGTGACGAGCCCCGTACGATGTCCGGGTGGCCGTGACCGATTTCCCTGACCAGGTGTCCGAGCAGCCGGAGCCCCGAGCCGGGGCCGCTCCGGAGGACAGGCCTGGGCCCTCCGTGCGCGAC
>NZ_BAAAUT010000156.1:0-1131 GCF_039534085.1 Planomonospora alba | reverse complement strand
GAGCTGGTGTCGGTGTGCGAGGAGCTGACGTGCACCTTCCGCAGCACCGGCTCGCGTGATCCGGACGGCACGGTGGTCGCCGTGAGCTGGTCGTTCGGCGGGGGCGGCAGCGCCTCCGGGGCGGTGGTGACGCACGCGTTCCCGGGCAGCGGGACCTATCCGGTGACGGTGACGGTGACCGACGACCGGGGTGCGACGGCGACGGCCACGCGGAACGTGACGGTGCAGGGGGCCAACCAGGCGCCGGTGGCGGACTTCGCGGCCACGTGCACGGAGCTGGAGTGCTCCTTCGACGCGAACCTGTCTGCGGATCCGGACGGGACGCTCACCGGGTACGCGTGGGAGTTCGGTGACGGCGCCACCGCGTCCGGGGTGACCGCGGCGCACACCTACGCCGCGGCGGGCACCTACCCGGTCAAACTGACGGTGACCGACGACAAGGGGGCCGCCGTCTCGGTCACCAAGGACATCTCCGTCGTGCAGGCCACCACCGGGATCGAGTTCGTGGGCAGCGCGGCCTCCAACGCGAACGTGGCCACGCACTCGGTCACGGTCCCGGCGAACGTGGCCGGCGGCGACGGGCTGCTGCTGTTCATGACGGTCAACAGCTCGGCGGTGACGGTGCCGGACCCGGTCGGGGTGACCGGCTGGATGCTGGTCGGCACCCGGGACAACGGCGGCGTGGTGACCAAGGTGTGGAAGAAGGCGGCCTCGCCGGACGACGGCGGCGACGCGCTCTCGGTGACCCTGTCCGGGCAGTCGAAGGCGGATCTGACCCTGGTGGCCTACCGGGGGGTGGACCCGCAGGTGCTCTCCGCGTACGCGAGCGCCTCGGAGACGGTGACCCGCGCCGAGCACACCACGCCGGAGGTCCAGGTGCCGGCCGGCGGCGGCTGGGTGGTGTCGTACTGGGGCGAGAAGTCCTCGGCGACCACGGGGTGGACGGCTCCGGCCGGTGAGACGGTCCGCTCGACCCAGGCCGGCACCGGGAACGGGCGGATCACGAGCCTGCTGACCGACAGCGGGGGGCCGGTGGCGGCCGGGACGCGGGCCGGGGTGACGGCCACGGCCGACGCGGCGAGCCTGCGGGCCACGATGTGGAGCCTGGTGCTCGCACCCGCGGGGTGAGGC
>NZ_BAAAUT010000155.1:0-1132 GCF_039534085.1 Planomonospora alba | reverse complement strand
CAGGGCCGCATGATGGCCGGCTCCGGCGGCGCGGTGCCGGTCGTAGAGGGTGCGGGCGCCGGGTGAGCAGCGGATCGCGGCGAACGCCCACTGGTAGCAGGCATCGAACAGGCGGCGGTTGCGGGCGACGCGCGCCAGCACCACCTGTCGGGTGCCGGAGGCGCGGGTGATGGGAGCGGTGCCGGCGTAGGCCTTGCGGGCCTTGGCGTCGGTGAACCGGCCGGGGGCGTCACCGAACTCGCCGAGCAGGCGGGCGGCGACGACTCCGCCCAGGCCGGGCAGGCTGCGCACGACTCGGGCGTCGGGGTGGGCATCGAGCAGCCGGTTGACCTGCTCTTCGAGCGCGTCGATGCGGGCGGTCAGCTCCGCGATCACACCGGCCAGCGCCTGGACGGCGTGCCCGAAGGCGGCGGTGAGCATCGGCGCCGCCTCCAGCTGCTCAGCCCGCAGTGCGGCCTGGATGCGCTCGACGCGGGTCGGCAGGTAGCGCTGCCGTCCGCCGCGGCGCAGCGCCGCGGTGATCTGCGCCCGGGTCAGGGGTCCGGCCCGCTTGCGGGGTCGGGGCCGTGGCCAGCACGGCCAGGGCGTCGCGTGCGGTCAGATCGTCGAAGGCCTGCAACGCAGCCGGGTAGAACTCCCGCAGGTGGCTGCGCAGCACGTTGACCTGGCGCTGGCGGGCCCGGATCAGCTGCTGGTGCGCCCGCGCCAAAGCCTTGATCGCCTCGGCGTGGTCGGAGTCGGCGGCGATCAGGCGGTGCCGGTGGCGGTCGAGGCGGACGATGTCGGCCGGCACCCGGGCATCGGCCCGGTCGGACTTGGCGCGCGAGGTGGCATACCGCTCCCGGTAGCGGGCCGCGGCCATCGGGTTGATCGCGTGTACCCGGTAGCCGGCTTCCAGCAGCGCGGTGACCAGCAGGTCGTGATCGGTCTCGATCCCGACGACCACCTCGCCGGGGTCGTCGGTGTGACAGGCGATCAGCTCATGCAGCCGGCGCGCTCCGGCTGCGCCGTCGGTGATCCTGGCGTGGTCGCGTTCGCCTCCGTCGGCGTCCAGCAGGCACACGTCGTGGTGGTGCTCGGCCCAGTCGATCCCCACGAAGATCATGTAGTGCTCCCTCCGCATCCGGTGATC
>NZ_BAAAUT010000154.1:0-1187 GCF_039534085.1 Planomonospora alba | reverse complement strand
GCCCGAGGACTTTCATGATCGAACCGAACGTCGTGGCGGAACTGCTGCTGGGCGGAGGTCTCGCGGTCGCCTGCGCGGCACTGGCCGCCCAGGCCCGCACCGCCCGGACCGCCGTCCGGGCCCGGCGCGCCGCCGAGAACGAGGCGGCACGGGCCAGGAGTGAGGCCGCGCACCAGGTGGAGGAGGCGCGGCTGGCCTTCGCCCGGGACGCGGACGAGCTGCGCCGGCAGGTCACCGTGAACGTGGAGTGGTACCAGGCCGCCCTGGAGGAGACCCGGCACCTGGTCCAGCAGCGGCTCCCGGCGCTGGTGGAGGCGGGCGCGCGC
The DNA here is from genome assembly GCF_039534085.1 of Planomonospora alba. Taxonomy (NCBI): domain Bacteria; kingdom Bacillati; phylum Actinomycetota; class Actinomycetes; order Streptosporangiales; family Streptosporangiaceae; genus Planomonospora; species Planomonospora alba. The sequence goes on along the minus strand of NZ_BAAAUT010000154.1, from coordinate 861 downwards.
GAGCTGCCGGGCGCCACCGGGACCGGCCTGCTCAACCCGATGCTGAAGGGCACGCCGCTGGAGGACCTGCACGCGGCGGCCGAGGACCTGGTGCGCCAGGCGCTGGAGGACGCCCGGGCCGGAGCCGCCCGCACGGCCCGCGCCGGGGTGCGCGGCATGGCCGACGAGGCGCAGACGTTCCTCACCCGGCTCCAGATGAAGATCGACGAGGAGCTGGACAGGCACCCGCACGCCAGCGCCTACCACCAGAGCCTCATCGACATCGACCACTTCGCCACCAGGAGCCTGCACATGGTGCAGCGCCTGCGCATCCTGACCGGCTCGTGGCCGGGCACGCAGCGGGCCGACTGCACCTTCCGCGAGATCGTGGAGAGCGCGCGCGGCCGTATCGGCCCCTACGAGCGCGTCCACTACACCTACCTGCCGGAGGTCGGCGAGCTGTTCGTCGAGGGACGGGTGGTCGAGCCGGTCGTCGTCGCCCTGACCGAGCTGCTGGCCAACGCGACCGACTACTCCGGCGACCCGGTGAGCGTCTACGTCCAGCGGGTGCAGGCCGGCTACCGGATCGTGGTGGAAGACAGCGGCCTGGGCATGAACCACTTCCAGCGGGAGGCCGCCGAGCGGCTGCTGACGCACCGGGTCGTCGTGGACGTCACCACCCTGGAGGACGAGCGCAGGCTCGGGTTCGCCGTCATCGGGCGGCTCGCCCGCGACTACGGGTTCCGCGTCGATGTGAGCGCCCCGTCGGCGAGCGGCGGTGTCAAGGCGGTGCTCATGGTGCCCGACGCCCTCATGAGCCGGTCCCCGGCCGAGGAGGCCGCGCCGCGCCGCACCGTACCCGAGCCGTCCCCTGTGCCGCCC
>NZ_BAAAUT010000153.1:0-1295 GCF_039534085.1 Planomonospora alba | reverse complement strand
CTCGGCCAGCCACTCCTGCACCAGCCCCAGCACCCGGTCCGCCACCGCGCGCACCACAGCCGGGACATCGGTGCCGCCGGAGACACCCTCGACCCGCACGTCCCCGGCCGCAGCACCGGTCACCGTGGCCGGAACCGGGAGCAGCACCGTCTCCGGCACCGCCGTACCCTGCGGCGATCCCGGTGCGGAGGCCGCGGCCAGCGCCGCCAGGTCGGCGTACACGCCCGTCACCCCGGGCAGTCCGCCCAGCCCGAACACGTCCTCGCCGAGGAGCGCGCACGGCCCGGCGGTCACCGCGGCGGCGGTCGAGGACCGCCACTCCACCCGGTACAGCGGCTGCGAACCCCCCGCGCTCCGGAACTGCTCCGGCGCGATCGTCCGGGTCGCCAGCGACGCCACCGAGGCCACCGGGGCCCCCGCCGCGTCGGCGATCTCCAGTGCCGCCTTGCCGGGGCCGGTCCGGGTGATCCGTACCCGGGCCGCCGAGGCGCCGGTCGCGTGGAGCGCCACCCCGGTCCAGGCGAACGGGAGGCGGACCTCGCCGTCCTCCAAGAGGGCGATGCCGTGCAGTGCGGCGTCCAGCAGCGCCGGGTGCAGCCCGAACCCGTCCGCCTCGGTCCCCTCGGGGAGCGTCACCTCGGTGAACACCTCGTCGTCGCGCCGCCAGGCCGCGCGGAGCCCCTGGAAGAGCGGGCCGTAGACGAGACCGGCTCCGGCCAGCTCGTCGTAGAGTGTCTCGATCTCGACCGGGTCCGCGCCGGCCGGGGGCCACTGCTCCAGCCCGGCCGGAGCCTCGCCGGTGCCGGGCAGCAGCAGACCCGTGGCGTGCCTCGTCCACGGCACGTCGTCGGCGAGCGCCTCCGGCTCCGCCCCGCCGTCAGGCCGCGAGTACACGCCCACGGACCGGCTCCCGTTCTCACCGGGCTCGCCCACCACGACCTGGAGCCGGATCCCGCCGTGCTCGGGCAGCACCAGCGGGGCCTCCATGGTCAGCTCTTCCACGGTGCCGCACCGCGCCCGGTCACCCGCCCAGACGACGAGGTCGAGCAGAGCCGCTCCGGGCACGACCACCGTGTCCTGGACGGCGTGCTCCGCCAGCCAGGGGTGCGTCTCGACGGACAGCCGCCCGGTCGCCACCAGGCCGTCGGTGTCGGGCAGCCGCACCACGGCGCCGAGCAGCGGGTGGTCCGTGGCCGCCAGTCCGGCCGCTGCCACGTCACCCCGTCCGGAGGCCGGGTCGAGCCAGTAGCGCTTGCGCTGGAAGGCGTAGGTCGGCAGCTCCACCCGGCGCGCCC
>NZ_BAAAUT010000152.1:0-1301 GCF_039534085.1 Planomonospora alba | reverse complement strand
TCTGGAGTTGCCCCGGTTCGATAGACACATCAGGGCTTGCGGCTACGCGGCAGCATAGCCGTCTTGATGGACGTCCTTGATGGCCTGTCGGCGCTCGTATTCGGCCGGGCTGAGCTGACCGTTGGCCGAATGCCGGCGCCGGGGGTTGTAGAACCCCTCGATGTAGGCGAACACCGCCCGCTCGGCCTCCGGCCGGGTGCGGAAGGCCCGCCGGTCGAGCAGTTCGCATTCCAGCGAGGCGAAGAAGCTCTCGGTGATCGCGTTATCGAAGCAGGTCCCGGTTCTCCCCGTCGAGAGGCGGACCCCGGCCTGGGCGCACCGCTGGCCGAAGGCGACCGATGTATATTGACCGCCCTTGTCGCTGTGATGGATCACCCCGGCACTGGGCTGACGCTGGTGGATCGCCATCGCCAGCGCGTCGGTGACCAGTTCGGTGCGCATGTGCTCGGCCATCGCCCAGCCGACGATCCGCCGGGAGAACACATCCAAGACCACAGCCAGATACAAGAAGCCCTGCCCGGTCGGCACATACGTGATGTCAGCGGTCCACAGGCGGTTCGGCTCCTCGGCGGTGAACTGGCGCTTGACCAGGTCGGAGGCGGCCGCAGCCCGTCGATCGGCGATCGTGGTGCGACAGCCTTTACGCCGGGTCACGCCCGACAGTCCTGCCGCGCGCATCAGCCGGGCCACCCGCTTGCGGCCGATCCGGATGCCGTCGATCTCGCGCAGATCGGCGTGGATGCGCGGCGCGCCATAGATGCCGTCCGAGGTGGCGTGGTGCGCGCGGATCTTCTCGGTGAGTTCGGCGTCGCGGCGGGCACGCGCCGACGGACCGCGACGCTGCCGGGCCGCCCAGGCGTAGTAGCCCTGGCGCGACACACCGAGCACCCGGGCCAGCAGGGAGACGCCGTGGTGGTCGTTCTCCGCATCGATCAGCCGGAACCTCATCTCGGCCGATCCGTCTCCCGTGCGAAGAAAACCGCGGCCTTGCGCAGGATCTCCTTCTCCTCGCGGAGAATCTTGACCTCGCGGCGCAGCCGGGCCAGCTCGTCTTTTTCGGCGCTGGTCAGGCCGTCGGCGCGGCGGCCGTCATCCAGATCGGCCTGGCGCACCCAGGTACGGATCGACTGGGCGGAGGGCTCGAACTCCCGGGCCAGTTCCTCCGGCGACCGTCCGGCGCGCACCAGTTCCACCATCTGCCGGCGAAACTCCGGCGGATAGTTGTTCGGCACAGCAGACTCCTTCTTCCGGGAACCAGGGTTCCCCAGAGGTGAGGTGTCCACCAAACCGGGTTAACTCCA
>NZ_BAAAUT010000151.1:0-1319 GCF_039534085.1 Planomonospora alba | reverse complement strand
TGAACCGCGCCGGGTTTCGTGGAGGCCGGGTTATCTGGCTCCGGCGAGGATAGCCGGGCCGTTGTCGGTTCGGTAGGCAGCTTCGAACTCCGCCGGAGGACGGTCGCCGCAGGCGCTGTGCAGCCGCCGGTTGTTGTACCAGTCGACCCACTCCATCGTGGCGATCTCCACGTCGTCCAGACCTCTCCACGGGCCTTTCCGGTGGATCAGCTCGGTCTTGTACAACCCGATCGTGGTCTCGGCCAGCGCGTTGTCGTAGCTGTCACCGCGCGAGCCGACCGAGGCGACCGCACCGGCGTCGGCCAGCCGCTCGGTGTAGCGAATCGCCAGATATTGACCGCCCCTGTCGGAATGGTGGACCAGCCCGTCCAGACGGCGCTCGCCGCGCCGCCAGATCGCCATCTCCAGCGCGTCCAAGGCCAGGTCGGTGCGCAGGTGGCCGGCCAGCCGCCAGCCCACGATCATCCGCGAGTAGGCGTCGATGACGAACGCGGCGTAGACGAACCCCGACCAGGTCGGGATGTAGGTCAGGTCCGCCACCCACAACCGGTTCGGCGCAGGGGCGGTGAAGTCGCGCTCGACCAGGTCGGCCGGGCGCGCCGCCGCCGGTTCGGTGATCGTGGTGCGCTTTGTGCGGTCACCGCGGATCGCGCCGGTCAGGCCGAGCCGCCGCATCAGCCGGGCCACCGTGCACCGGGCCACGCGCACGCCCTGGCGGTTGAGCTCTTTCCATATCTTGCGTACGCCGTACACCTCGAAGTTCTCCCTCCACAGAGCCGTGATCTCGGTCATGAGCTCCTCGTCGCGCAGCGCTCGCGCCGACGGCGGGCGGGTCTTGGCGGCGTAGTACGTCGAGGGCGCGACCTCGAGGACCGCGCAGATCGGCTCGACGCCGAACCGATGGCGGTGGGCGTCGATGAAGGCGACTACCTGGGCGGTCGAGGGTCGAGTTCCTTGGCGAAAAAACAGGCCGCGGCCTTGAGGATCTCGCCTGCGCGACGCAGCTCGCGGACCTCGCGTTCCAGTTCGGCGATCTTCTGGGCGTCGCTGGTGGAGGTGCCGGGCCGCTGCCCGTCGTCGATCTCGGCCTGGCGCACCCAGCCGCGCAGGGCCTCGCGGTGCACGCCGAGTTGGTCGGCCACGCGGGCGATGGCGCCGGGCGCGCCGCCGGTCTGCCGGCGGATCTCGAAGACCATCCGGACCGCGCGCTCACGCAGTTCGTCGGGGTACTTCCTGGGGGCTGGCATGGTGTCGTGGTTCTCCCTTCCGCCAGCAGATGATGCTGGCTTCAGGGCCTCCACGAAACCCGGATCGGTTCA
>NZ_BAAAUT010000150.1:0-1326 GCF_039534085.1 Planomonospora alba | reverse complement strand
CTGCTGGCGGCCGTGGCCCGGCTGCACGTGACGGGTGTGTCGCCGGACTGGCGGGCGCTGCTCGGCGAGGGGCGCCGGGTGGACCTGCCGACCTACGCCTTCCAGCGGGAGCGGTTCTGGATTGACGCTCCCGCCACCGGTGACGTGACCGCGGCAGGACTGGCCGCGGCCGACCACCCGCTGCTCGGTGCGGCCGTCGGGCTGGCCGGCTCCGGCGGAGTCGTCTGCACGGGCCGCCTGTCGGTCCGCACGCATCCGTGGCTCGCCGACCACGTGATCGGCGGGGCCGTGGTGGTGCCGGGCACCGCCCTGCTGGAGCTGGTGATCCGCGCGGGGGATCAGGCGGGCTGCTCCCTGGTCGAGGAGCTGACGCTGGAGACCCCGCTGGTCCTGCCGGAGCGCGGCGCGGTCCAGGTGCAGGTCGTCGTCGGGGTGCAGGACGAGCGCGGGGCCCGTCCCGTCGCGGTGTACTCGCGGATCGACGACGGCTCCGACGAGACCGAGTGGACCCGCCACGCGGACGGCGTGCTGGCGACCGGGGAGCGGAGGGCCTCGTCCGAGCTGACCGCGTGGCCGCCGACCGGTGCGGAGCCGATCGAGATCGAGAGCCTGTATGAGGACCTGGCCGGGGCCGGGCTGGCGTACGGCCCGGTGTTCCGCGGCCTGCGGGCCGCGTGGCGGCGCGGGGAGGAGGTGTTCGCCGAGGTCACCCTGGCTGAGGCGGCGGCCAGGGAGGCCGGCCGGTACGGCCTGCACCCCGCCGCGCTGGACGCCGGGCTCCACGTCCTGGGGCTGGTCGCCTCCGACCGGGACGGCTCCTCCGGCCAGGAGGCCGTGGGGCGGCTGCCGTTCTCGTGGACGGGTGTCTCGCTGCACGCGGCCGGCGCCTCCAGCATCCGGCTGAGGCTCTCCCCCGCGGACCGGGACGGGATCGCGGTCGAGGTCGCCGACGCGGCCGGTCGGCCCGTCGCATCCGTGGAGGCGCTGGTGGCACGGCCGGTGTCGGCGGAGCGAATGGCCGGCGCCGTGGCCGGGGCCCGGACGCTCTACCAGATGAGGTGGGGTCCTGCCGAGACGAATTCCGCGACCGCGTCCGATCTCGTCTGGGCGTGGATCGGCGACGGCACCCCGGGCGACGGAGCCAGCTCGTATCCGGACCTGGCGGCACTCGCCGGGGAGATCGGTTCCGGCGGTGCCGTCCCGGACGCCGTGGTCGTGCGGGTCGAGGGCGTCTCCGGCGGCACCGATGTCCCGGCTGTGGTGCGCGCGGTGACGGACCGGGTGCTGGGGCTGGTGCAGGAGTGGCTGGCCGAGGAGCGGTTCGCG
>NZ_BAAAUT010000149.1:0-1387 GCF_039534085.1 Planomonospora alba | reverse complement strand
GTAGCGGTCCCAGTGCGGTGCGGGTGCACCCCGGTTGCAGACGGCCGCAAACCCTAAAGTCCCGGCACCGCAGGGGATCCAGCACACCACGACCGGCCGGATCCGGGCTCGTCGGAGACGCGGGAAGGGCTGTGGGCCCGCCTCCGTCACCGGTTCCGACAGCAGGGCGGAGCGCATGCTCTCGCCAGCCTGACCCCGTATTCGACGAGCCCTGCCCGCACGCCGGTGTTCACGGCGTAAACACCCGAGAAGGATCACCGTCGGCTTCGGTCCCTGAGTCCCGCAATGCGTCTGCACTACGCTCAGGGCATGAGCAACGAGCCTCTTCCCGCAGACCTGCTCGCCGAGGCCAGGCAGTGGATCGCCGAGACCGGCCAGAACATCACCCCTGCCGAGTACATCGCCCAGGCCCTGCATCGACAGATGGAGGAGGACTACCGAGCCGCCAAGGAACGTGAGGCCCGCCGCATCGAGGCGATCCGCGCCTCCAGCCCTGAAGGCTTCGCGGCGGGTGAACGCCGCGCGGAGGAACTCATCGCCAAATACACCGGCCAGGCCACGGCGTGAGCGCCAAGTTCATCCTCGACACCTCACTGATCACCGCTTACGCGCGAGGGCATGACCAGGCGGTCGGGATGGTCCATGTGATCAAGCGCCGTGTCCCGGCTGGGCTTCTCCTGCCTGTCACGTCGGTGATCGCCGCACGGGCACGTCTCACCCTCGACGAACGGGAGTATCTGGACGCAGAACTCTTGGCCCGCAACCCCCGGCCCTCTTCCGACGAGATCATCGTGGCACTCGGCATCGGGTACGACCCGATCAAAGTCGATCTCGACAACGATGCTCAGCGAGGAGTCTCCGGCACCTGGGCAGATCTCGGAGTCGATGCCGTATCCATCGACGTGGCCGAGGCCGCCTACTGGGGAAATCGGACCAACCGCACTGTGCTGACCCTCGTCGGCAAAAACGTGTGGGGCCCTATCGTGAGTGATCTGCCCGGGCTGAGCATCGAAGACCTCCAGGACGGCCCACCCGAGAACTGGAGTTGACGATGAAGATCACAGGCGAAACCTCCGATCAAATGATCACCACTTCCCTGCGGCTGCCGAAGCCGGTGATGGACGCGGTGCGCATTCGGGCAGCGGAACGGGGCATCAAGCCGACTGCTCTGATCCGAGAGGCCATCGTCGCGAGTCTCGCGGATACCCAGGCCATGGTCCCGGTAAGTGTGTTGCTGGCAGCGGCAGAGGAGTACGCGAAAAGGCAGCCGTCGCCAGACATACATGAGAGCTCTACCGGAGATGGCACGCGGCGGGAGCCGTTTACGGCGTAAACACCTCGCCGGCCTCGGCCGCGTGTCCGGCCCCCCGCGTGCACATGCGTCGAG
>NZ_BAAAUT010000148.1:0-1388 GCF_039534085.1 Planomonospora alba | reverse complement strand
GCGCCCGCGACAGCTCGGCGGCCTGCTCGTCCAGCTGCCGGGCGCGCCGCTGCGCCGTGCCGGTGGCCGCGACCAGGCGGACGATCAGGAAGGCCGTCATGCCGGTCAGCAGGAGCAGCGGGAACACCAGGTCGAACCGGCGCACCGTCACCAGGTCGGTGTCGACGGACAGGATGAGGGAGAGCGGGCCGCCGCAGGCGATGGCCAGGAACATGCCGCCCCGCATGAGGGTGAGGGTGGTGCCGGGCACGGCCTCCTCGGTCTCGGCCACGGCCGGGTGCAGCGCGGCCGTCCCGGTGAGGACCAGCCAGAGCATCCAGGCCGCGCCGCCCGCCAGCTCGGCGCCGGAGCCGTGCAGCATGGCCATGCCGGGGTTGCCGTCGCCCACGAGCGTCGCGGCGTAGACGGCGTCGGCCACGAGCAGGGCGACGAGGGACAGGGAGAGCATCCGGTAGGAGGCGTTGCGGGTGCCGTACCGGAACCAGAGCCGGGCCCCGGCGAAGACGACGGCCAGGTCCGCGGTGAGGTAGAGCAGCGTCATCAGGTGCTCGCCGTTGCGCAGGTCCTCGTAGCCGGCGAACGCCTGGAAGACCAGCGTCCAGTACATCAGGGCGGCGCCCAGCACGATGACCACCGCGTCCAGCGTCACCCCCTTGACGCCGGAGCGCTCCGGGGCGCGCGCCAGCCTGTTCAGGCCGAGCACGACCAGCGGGTACATCGGCACGTAGAGCAGGTCGAGCCAGAGCGGCAGGGCGGCGGCGTCGCCGCCGATCGCCAGGTACCAGCCGGTCCGCAGCAGGTCGGCGGCCGCCCAGACCGCCACGCCGGCGGTGATCAGCCGCCACGCCGCCGCGGCGGGCGGGCGGTGCCGGCGGATCCCGGCGGCCAGCGCGGCGACCGCGGCGACCGGCACGACCTCCCACAGGACGGCGCCGGCGGGGTCCGGCGCCGCGACCACGACCGCGGTCAGCACGCAGCCGAGCAGGAGGAACAGCGACCAGAAGGGGAGCCGGGGGAGGCTCCGGCCGCGCCGGTGCCCCGCGACCCGCCCGGTGGAGGAGTCACCTGCCTGCATCGTCTTCTCCTGGCCTGCGGTCGTGCTCTGCGCCTGCGGTCGTGTCCTGCGGAGGGCGGCACGACGGCCGTGCCGGAAGACCCTTTCCTCCATCGGTCCGCGCGCCGGAGACCTGAGCCATCCGCGGGACGTCTTCCGGAACCCTTTCCGGCACGGCCGCGGCCCGCCCCGCCGGACCGTACGGCCCGCGTGACGGCCGTACGGCCGGCGCAGGGGCCGTCACGCGGCCCGGCCGTCCCCGGCGTCCCGTCCGCCGCCGTCCAGCAGGGCGTCCAGCGCCGGGGCCGGCACCGGCTTGCTGAACAGGTAGCCC
>NZ_BAAAUT010000147.1:0-1394 GCF_039534085.1 Planomonospora alba | reverse complement strand
CCTCGTTCCGCACCTGGGCGCGGGCGCTGCGCGCCGAGGCGGAGACCAGGACGGGTGAACTGGACTTCTGGCGCCGGATCCTGGACGGGGACACCCCGCCGTCCGGCTCCGCGGGTGACGGCTCCGGGCGGCCGGACCTCACCCCGGGCGATCCCCGGCGGCTGGACCCGGCCCGGGACACCTTCGGCAGCCAGCGCCACCTCACCATCGAGCTGCCCCCGGAGATCACCGAGCCGCTGCTGACCCGGGTCCCGGCGGCCTACCACGGCCGGGTCGGCGACGTGCTGCTCGCCGGGCTCGCCCTCGCCGCGACCCGCTGCACCGGGCGGGAGTCGGTCCTGCTCGATCTGGAGGGCCACGGGCGCGAGGAGATCACCGGAGGGGCGGACCTGTCCCGGACCGCCGGCTGGTTCACGACCATCTACCCGGTCCGGCTCGACCCCGGACCGGCGGACTGGAGCGACCTGCACGGCGCCACCGCCGCCCGGGCGATCAAACGGGTCAAGGAGCAGCTGCGGGCGGTCCCCGGCAACGGCCTCGGGTACGGCCTGCTCCGCCACCTCAACCCGGAGACCGCCGCGGAGCTGGCCGCCCGCCCGGTGCCGGAGCTGGCCTTCAACTACCTCGGCAGGACGGAGGCCGCCACCGGGGCCGACTGGTCCCCGGCGCCCGAGGCCGAGGCGGCCGGCGCCGGCCACGCGCCGGACCTGGCGCTCCCGCACGCCCTGGAGGTCAACGCCCTGACCCTGGACGCGCCCGGCGGGCCGCGCCTGCGCGCGACCTGGTCGTGGGCGGCCCGCCTGTACGACGAGGAGCAGGTCCGGGAGCTGGCGGAGGCGTGGTTCACCGCGCTCACCGGGCTGTCCCGGCACACCGGCGGCGGTCTCACCCCGTCGGATCTGCTGGTGCCCGTCAGCCAGGAGGAGATCGACGCGTTCGCAGCGGAACTCGACGCGGAGTGGAGCGCCCGATGACCGGCACCGGACCGATGAGCGGCCCCCGCCCGGCGAGCGCCGGGTCGCAGGGCACCGGCCAGGCGGGCACCGTCCCGCGGAGCGGCGGCCCGCGGGACGGCGGTCCGGCGGGACGCGGTCCGGTGACCCCGGCCCCGCCCGCCCCGGGCGGCCAGCTCGAGGACATCCTGCCGCTCTCACCGCTGCAGCAGGGCCTGTACTTCCATGCCCTGTTCGACGAGGCCGCGCCCGACGTCTACACCGCCCAGCTCACCCTCGACCTGGAGGGGCCGCTCGACGCGGCCCGGCTCGCCGGCGCCGCCGCCCGGCTGCTGGCCCGCCACCCCAACCTGCGCGCCTCGTTCCGGCAGCGGGCGGGCGGCGACCCCGTCCAGCTCGTGCACCGCCGCGTCGAGGTGCCCTGGCGGGAGGTGGCGGGGG
>NZ_BAAAUT010000146.1:0-1420 GCF_039534085.1 Planomonospora alba | reverse complement strand
GCGCCGGAGCCGGCCGGCCCGCTCCCGCAGCAGCCGGCCGCCGCCGCGGACGCCGCGCCGCCCGCCGGGGCGCAGCCTGTCGGCACGCCGTACGGCACGCCCGCGGGCCCGCCGTCCGGCACGCCCGGTGCCCCGTCCGCGGCGCCCCCCGGGGTGCCGCCCGCGGCGCCCGCGGTGCCCGCCCAGCGGGGCCGGCTGACGCCGCTGCAGAAGCTGGGCACCGGTCTCGCGCTGGCCGCCATGGCCGTGGGCGGTGGAGTGGCGGGGGCCTTCGCCGCGACCGCCTTCGACGACGACGCCACGCTCGCCGCCTCCTCCGCCCCGGTGGTCAGCGCGGCCGGCGGCAGGACCACGGTCGCCGACGTCGCCGCGGCCGTCCAGCCCTCGGTGGTCTCGATCGAGGTCGCGGCCGCCGGTGGGAGCGGGGAGGGCTCGGGCGTCGTGCTGTCCACCGACGGACTGATCCTCACCAACAACCACGTGGTGGAGTCCGCCGGCCGGGACGGCAAGGTGACCGTCAAGTTCAGCGACGGCAGGACCGCCTCGGCCACGATCGTCGGCACCGACCCGGCCACCGACCTGGCGGTCATCCGGGCGGAGGGCGTCTCCGGTCTCACCGTCGCCGCGCTCGGCGACAGCGACCGGGTCAAGGTGGGCGACTCCGTCCTGGCCATCGGCAGCCCGCTCGGCCTGTCCGGCTCGGTCAGCGCGGGCATCGTCAGCGCCCTCGACCGCACGGTGACCGTCAGCGGCGAGCAGGAGCGGCAGCAGCTGCCGCCCGGCTGGGGCGGCCAGAGCCCGCAGCAGGGCGCCGCGACGGCCACCACCATCGGCGGCGCCATCCAGACCGACGCGGCGATCAACCCCGGCAACTCCGGCGGCGCGCTGGTCAACGCCGCCGGGCAGGTGATCGGCATCAACACCGCCATCGCCACCAACGGCGGCGACGGCAGCATCGGCGTCGGCTTCGCCATCCCGATCAACACCGCCCGGCAGGTCGCCGACCAGCTCATCCGGAGCGGCAAGGTCGTCCACGCCTTCCTGGGCGTGGGACTCGCCGACGCCACCGGGGACACGGAGGGCGCGCTGGTGAGCCAGGTCACCGAGGGAAGCCCGGCGGCCCAGGCGGGCCTCAAGCAGGGCGACGTGATCACGAAGATCAACGGCACCCTGGTCGAGGACGGCAACACGGTGGTCGGCGTGGTGCGCAGCCTCAAGCCGGGCGACAAGGTCACCCTCGTCTACCTCCGCGACGGCCGGAGCCAGACCGTCACCGCGACCCTGGCCGAGAAGACCGGGGAGTGACGGCGGCCGTCCCCTGACCCGGCGGCCGGCCACCGGAGTCGCCACGGATCGCCCGGAGCCGGTGGCCGGCGGCCGGACGCGGACCCGCCCGCGGGCCTCCCCCAGGGGAGGCCCG
>NZ_BAAAUT010000145.1:0-1492 GCF_039534085.1 Planomonospora alba | reverse complement strand
AGGGCGTGTCGCGGTTCGTGGAGTTGGGGCCGGACGCGGTGCTGTCGGCGGTGGGTGCCGGGTGTGTGCGTGGTGAGGGCGCGGTGTTCGTGCCGGTGCTGCGCCGGGAGCGGGACGAGGCGCGGGAGCTGCTGGCGGCCGTGGCCCGGCTGCACGTGACGGGTGTGTCGCCGGACTGGCGGGTGCTGCTCGGCGAGGCGCGTCGGGTGGAGCTGCCGACCTACGCCTTCCAGCACCGGCGTTTCTGGCTGGAGGCGCCCGCCGTACAGGGGGAGGTGTCGGGGCTGGGGCAGGTCGCCGCCGAGCACGCGCTGCTCTCGGCGGCGGTGGCGCTCCCCGGAGGGGACGGACCCGGATCCGACGGGGTGGTACTGACCGGACGGCTGTCCGTCCAGAGCCATCCGTGGCTCGCCGACCACGTGATCTCGGGCGTGGCGATGCTGCCCGGCACGGCCTTCGTGGAGCTGGCGATCCGCGCCGGCGACGAGGTCGGCTGCGCCCTCCTCGACGAGCTGACGCTGGAGGCGCCGCTGGTGCTGCCCGAGCACGGCGGGGTGGCGCTGCTGGTCGTGGTCGAGGCCGGTGACGAGGACGGCCGCAGGCTCGTGGAGGTGTACTCGCGCCCCACCGACGCGACGGCGGAGGAGCCGTGGACCCGGCACGCCTCGGGCGTGCTCGCCCCGGACGAGTCCCCGGCGGCGGACGCCATGGCGATCTGGCCGCCGAAGGGCGCGCGGAGCGTCGACATCGACGGCGCGTACGAGCGGCTCGCCGAGCAGGGCTATCTCTACGGTCCGGTCTTCCAGGGGCTGAAGGCGGTCTGGGAGCGGGGCGAGGAGGTCTTCGCCGAGGTCGCGCTGCCCGAGGGCACCTCGGTCGACGGGTTCGGCCTGCACCCGGCGCTGCTGGACGCCGCGCTGCACGCGACGCTGGTCGGCGGTGACGGGACGGAGGAGACCCAGCTCCCCTTCGCCTGGACCCGGGTCTCCCTGCACGCGGCCGGAGCGTCCGCGCTGCGGGTGCGGATCGACCGTTCGGGCACGTCGTCGTCCATCCAGGTGAGCGACGGGACGGGCAGGCCGGTGGCGTCGGTGGGCTCGCTGGTCTCGCGGCCGGTGGCCGCCGAGCGGCTCCGGGTGGCGGGGAAGGCCGATTCGCTGTACCGGGTGGACTGGTGGCCCTTCGCGGGCGGCACGTCCGGCGCGACGGCCCCCTGGGCGGTGGTCGGCGAGGACGTGTTCGGGCTGGGCGGCATGCCCGGGGTGACGGGCGTGTACGCCGACTTCGCGGCGTTGCGGGCGGCCACCGGTCCGGAGACGGCCTCCGCGCCGGGATCACCGCAGGGTACGGCGGTACCGGAGACGGTGCTGCTGCCGGTGCCGGCCGGGGTGACCGGCGTGGCGGCCGGGGAGGTGCCGGGTGCGGTGCGCGCGGTGGCGGACCGGGTGCTGGGGCTGGTGCAGGAGTGGCTGGCCGAGGAGCGGTTCGCGGC
>NZ_BAAAUT010000144.1:0-1529 GCF_039534085.1 Planomonospora alba | reverse complement strand
TTCATACTTCACTTTTTACTCACCACTTACATATATGTATCTTCTGCTATATAAATCTTTCTCTATCTTTTTACTTCTCTATCTCTTTATTTTTTCACCTCCTTGATTTTTCAACCTTTACAATTACTATCACAAAACTGAAAAAAACTAAGCATAATCTTAGCTAATTAGGAGAAAAATAAAAATTCTAAAAAGGAGAATTAGAACTTACAAATAAAAAAACAAAACTTAACTTACCAACAGTCTTCTAAATATTTCCTGACCTTTTTCTCACTGATTCCTAGTCCGTATGCAATCTCCTTAACTGTAAACCCTCTTTTGACTAACTCATGAACTATGCTAACTAGGTCATCCTCACTTTCAATATAGTACGTTTCTCCTTCAATTATTACTTCTTTTTTCATTTCTCTTTCACTGATATCATATATGTAAAAACTCATATATAAATCTTTCTCTAAACTTTTACGTTTGTATCTCTCGACTTTCAATAAGAGGCCTCCAATTTTTTCCAACACTGCATTCATAAATTGAAGGTTCCAATTTTTCTATCTCCAATTTTTTAAAAAAGGCCACTTTTTATTCCTAGCATGAAACAAATTGATTACGAGCGGTGAAAAAGTCTAAAAGAATCTATTTTGAACTGAAGAATAATTATATAATTAATAACTACTATCTAGCTAATTAGCTAATATATATAATATACTAATTAACTAATTAGCATAATATACAAATATATAAATATTAAGATATTACGATTGTAATAATATTAATATATATAAAAAAATAATAAAAAAAAGAAGGATAGTCCTCACTAACATAATTAAATGCCTTCTGCTAGTATTTAAACTTTTCTCTCTAAACTTCCAATTTCCTCCATTGCAAACGCAAAAAATTGAAGCATAAATTACTAATTGCAAACTAAAAATTTGGAAATTATATAATATATTATAATATACGAATATGTTTAGTATATTTATAATTTTCAGCCGTAAAAGTTTTGGTTTCTCCTAATTATTAATTAATAATTTAATAGCTCCTAATATATATATATCTGGAAATGTATAATTATTTGGAATTTAGGAATTTACAATTAAGCAATTTTATAATATAAATTTCAACAAATGATAGAATATTTGGAATTTTGTAATTTCCAATTTACATAACTAATTGGAATAATTTTCCAAAGTGAACAATTAATTGGAATTTTGGAATTTTCAATTTTATTAACTTTTTGTAATAAATTTCCAAGGTGTACAATTTATTGGAATTTAGGAACTTAGGAATTTACAATTTAGTTAACTTATTGGAATATTTTTACAAGGTGTAGAATTAATTGGAATTTAGGAACTTCCAATTTATTAACTTTATTTTGAAAATTACGCAAAATGACAGAATAATTGGAATTTAGGAATTTAGGAATTTTCAATTTATTAACTTTGGTGCGAAAAAAACGAAAAAAACGAAAAAAATTGGAATTTCCAATTTATCTCATTAGTTGCGAAATTTACGCAAAAAATGAAAAAAACTCC
>NZ_BAAAUT010000143.1:0-1547 GCF_039534085.1 Planomonospora alba | reverse complement strand
TTTGAGTGAGGGCCGTCCTTCGGGGCGGCCCTTTCTGTTTTCGGGGTGTGGGGGGGTCGTCTTCCGGGGCGGCCCCTTCTTGTTTTCTCCGCGGACCGGAAGAGGGCGCCTTTTCGGTTTCAGAAGCTGTGGTGGCCCGGGGTGGAAGCGCCGGCGAAGTGCCTCGGAACGTTGCTCCACATGCGCGCACGGTCGTGGTCGCAGGGCACACGAGGTCTGGAGAGTTTGGACGACTTGCTAGGCTGGAGGTGCCGGGCCACCCCCACCGCGGGTGGCCTTCGTCGCACCAGAGCACGATAGGGCGGGGCAGCACAGCGAACGGGGCGCACCCTGCGGCCTGAGACCGCCCGCGTAACGATTCGTCCCAGGACCGAGACGGGACGTGCTCGCAACTGAGCAAACGAATGGACCAGAAGTGAACAGTGACAACGGGCGTGACGGCGATGCTCGCCGCGAGGAGAGCGGGAACCGCGGATGGGGCGGAGGCGACCGCGGCGATCGCATGAGCCGAGGCGGACGTCCCGGCGACGGCCCGCGATATGGGGAGCGCCGAGAGGGGCGTTCGGACAGGACCTACGGCTCGCGGGACAGAGGCGACCGCTCGTTCGACCGCGGTGGTGAGCGTCGTCCGTACGGGGACCGGGATCAGGCGCGTGGTCAGTACGGGTCGCGGGATCGGGGGGATCGGCCGTCGTTCGGTCGGGAGGACCGGCCGCGCGGTGGTGGTTTCCGGGATCGGGACGACCGTGGCGGGTTCCGTCGTGACGAGCGTTCGGGTGGCCGGCCGTACGGGGATCGTGAGGGCGGGTTCCGTGGTCGTGACGATCGCGGTGGTGAGCGTCGTCCGTACGGGGACCGGGATCAGGCGCGTGGTCAGTACGGGTCGCGGGATCGGGGGGATCGGCCGTCGTTCGGTCGGGAGGACCGGCCGCGGGGCGGTGGTTTCCGGGATCGTGACGATCGCGGTGGTGAGCGTCGTCCGTACGGGGACCGGGATCAGGCGCGTGGTCAGTACGGGTCGCGGGATCGGGGGGATCGGCCGTCGTTCGGTCGGGAGGACCGGCCGCGCGGTGGTGGTTTCCGGGATCGGGACGACCGCGGTGGTGAGCGTCGTCCGTACGGGGACCGGGATCAGGCGCGTGGTCAGTACGGGTCGCGGGATCGGGGGGATCGGCCGTCGTTCGGTCGGGAGGACCGGCCGCGGGGCGGTGGTTTCCGGGATCGGGACGACCGTGGCGGGTTCCGTCGTGACGAGCGTTCGGGTGGCCGGCCGTACGGGGATCGTGAGGGCGGGTTCCGTGGTCGTGACGACCGTGGTGAGCGTCGTCCGTTCAGCCGGGAGGACCGGCCGCGCGGTGGTGGTTTCCGGGATCGGGACGATCGCGGTGGTGAGCGTCGTCCGTACGGGGACCGGGATCAGGCGCGTGGTCAGTACGGGTCGCGGGATCGGGGGGATCGGCCGTCGTTCGGTCGGGAGGACCGGCCGCGCGGTGGTGGTTTCCGGGATCGGGACGACCGTGGCGGGTTCCGTCGTGACGAGCGTTCGG
>NZ_BAAAUT010000142.1:0-1670 GCF_039534085.1 Planomonospora alba | reverse complement strand
ACGGGGAATCCGTTCATGGCGGGTTCGGCCGATGTCCACTCCGATGGAGTGCCGCCCCGCAGCCGGCTGCAACCGTCCCCGCCGCGACCTATCGCACCTCCGGTCTTACAGCGGCTGCTCCAACAAATGCCGCATCGGAACAAATCCCGCTTTCCCATAGAAGGCCATCGCCTCGGTGTTGAAATCCCACACCTCGGTGAGCAGGCGCGAACATCCCATCTGGCGGCCTGCGGCGCGCACCGCATCGACCAGAGCGGTTCCGACGCCGGTGCGGATCGCATCAGAAGCCACGGCCAGGTGCTCCAAAACGATGAAGGTCCTGGCTTGCATGAGAGCGTCACCAGGGCGATCAACGATGATCGACAGGGCGTATCCGATCGGCCGCCCTTCCACTTGAGCGATGAAGACACGGACGTCCTCGCGAGCCAGGTGCGCTTCGAAGATCGGGAGCAAGTCCTCTGCGGCGGGTTCGGCACGGAAGATGTCCGGCCGGTTCCGGGCGTGAACGGCGTGCACGAAGTCGTTCAGCTGAGCCAGGACGCTGGCATCTTCGGAGGAGGCAAGCCGGATCTCGATCGGAGTCGGGGAAAACGATGAAGTCATGGCAGGGATGGTGGTCCATGTCCCGCTGCTGACTCCAGCGGTTTTCTGGCCGCTTACCAGGGCCTTGCTTGGCCGCCCATCGGGAATTTTCTTGACCGCCAGCCTGGATCGGCCTATCCGTCTGGCCGGAGAACAGCGTGTCCGTTCACACACGTCTATGAAGACCTCTTCGCTGATGGATACGGCGAAGACGAGGAGACGGCTCCCGGTGCCATCCTCCGTCGGCCCCTACTCGTCTCACTGGAAACGGATGACGGCGTGGTCTTCCTCGACCCGGTGGACGTGGGCAGGTATGGGGAATGGTCCGCCTACGAACTCTTCTCCTGAAGCGGGGAGTCGGGGCGGCACGTTCCTTCGCCGAGTTGGTGATCGGCTGCTGTCGGGGCTTCTAATGCTGGAAAGGTCCGCCGGGCTCGCGACGATCAAGGTGCCGGTGCCGGTTCGATGCGCGCGTGGGAGAAGCATGACAGGGTAGCGACGATCGCATGGCATGCCGTATCAGTGAGTTGGTCATCGACAGCCGAGACCCCGAGCGCCTCGCCGCGTTCTGGTGCGATGTGCTCGGCTACGTCGTTCTCAGCCGAGCCGAGAGCAGCGTCGAGATCGGTCCGGCGGGTGAAAGTTTCGGCGGTCCCCAGCCGACGATCGTCTTCAATCCCGCCGACCAGCCGAAGACCGGCAAACTGCGACTCCACATCGACGTGAGTCCCACTGACCGCGACCAGGAGGCCGAACTCGAGCGTCTGCTGGCCGTCGGCGCCAAGCCCGCCGACGTCGGTCAGACGGGAGAGGAATCCTGGCATGTCCTGGCCGACCCTGAGGGCAACGAGTTCTGTCTACTGCGACGGCGCTTGAGCGGTTAGCCCCGGGAGCGACGCGCCGCCAGGCCCGCACGACGAGTCCCGTTCACCTGCGCGGAGATCTCCAGACGCCGACCCGGCGGACCTTTCCGGTCACAGCACCGGGTGCTCGCTCGTTCGCGTGCCCGGAAGCGCCGCCAGGGCCGGAGCCAAGGCATCCAGCGGTCCCCCAGGCGGCGAGCGTCTCGCTGTGAACGGATTCCCCGC
>NZ_BAAAUT010000141.1:0-1762 GCF_039534085.1 Planomonospora alba | reverse complement strand
CAGAAGGTCCTGATCGCCAACCGTGGTGAGATCGCCGTGCGGATCGCCCGCGCCTGCAAGGACGCCGGACTGACCGGCATCGCCGTCTACGCCGACTCCGACCGCGACGCCCTGCACGTACGCCTCGCCGACACCGCCTACGCCCTGAACGGCCACACCCCGGCCGAGACCTACCTCGACATCGGCAAACTCCTCGACATCGCCACCCGCTCCGGCGCCGACGCCGTCCACCCCGGCTACGGCTTCCTGGCCGAGAACGCCGCCTTCGCCCAGGCCGTCATCGACGCCGGCCTGACCTGGATCGGCCCGCCCCCGGCCGCGATCACCGCACTCGGCGACAAGGTCCAGGCGCGCCACATCGCCCAATCCGTCGGCGCCCCCCTGGTCGCCGGCACCCCCGACCCCGTCTCCGGCGCCGAAGAGGTCATCGCCTTCGCCCGCGAGCACGGCCTGCCCATCGCGATCAAAGCCGCCTACGGCGGCGGCGGCCGCGGCCTCAAAGTCGCCCGCACCCTGGAGGAGATCGGCGACCTGTACGAGTCGGCGGTGCGCGAGGCCACGGCCGCCTTCGGCCGCGGCGAGTGCTTCGTCGAGCGCTACCTGGACCGGCCCCGGCACGTGGAGACCCAGTGCCTGGCCGACGCGCACGGCAACGTCGTGGTCGTCTCCACCCGCGACTGCTCGCTGCAGCGCCGCCACCAAAAACTGGTGGAGGAGGCGCCGGCCCCGTTCCTGAGCCCCGAGCAGACCGAGCTGCTGTACTCCTCCTCCAAGGCGATCTTGCGCGCGGCCGGCTACGTCGGCGCCGGCACCTGCGAGTTCCTCGTCGGCCAGGACGGCACGATCTCGTTCCTGGAGGTCAACACCCGCCTGCAGGTCGAGCACCCGGTCACCGAGGAGGTCACCGGCATCGACCTGGTGCGCGAGATGTTCCGCATCGCCGCCGGCGAGGAGCTCGGCTACGACGACCCGCCGGTGCGCGGGCACGCGATCGAGTTCCGGATCAACGCCGAGGACGCCGGGCGCGGGTTCCTGCCCGCGCCGGGCACCATCACGGCCATGTCCGTCCCGTCGGGGCCGGGCGTGCGGCTGGACGCCGGCTACGAGACCGGCATGACCGTGCCGCAGGCGTTCGACTCCCTCATCGCCAAACTGGTGATCACCGGTGCCACCCGCACGCAGGCGCTGCAGCGCGCCCGGCGCGCGCTGGCCGAGTTCGAGATCGGTGGCATGCCGACCGTGCTGGACTTCCACCGGGCGGTGGTGGCCGATCCGGCGTTCGCTCCGGCCGCCGCGGACGAGCCGTTCGCGGTGCACACCCGGTGGATCGAGACCGAGTTCGCCGGCACGATCGAGCCGTACGCCGGACAGGCCGGCGTGCAGGGTGAGCCGGTCGAGCGGGAGCGCATCACGGTGGAGGTGGGCGGCAAGCGGCTGGAGGTCGTGCTGCCCGCCGGGCTCGGCGCGCCGGCGGGTGCGGGCCGTACGGCCGCGGTCTCGGCGCCGCGCCGGCGGGCGGGCGGGGCCGCCAAGAAGGCCGCGGTGGGCGGGGACGCGCTGGTCAGCCCGATGCAGGGCACGATCGTGAAGGTGGTGGTCGCCGACGGGGACACGGTGGCGGCCGGGGACACCGTCGTGGTGCTGGAGGCGATGAAGATGGAGCAGCCGTTGACCGCGCACAAGGCGGGTACGGTGACCGGGCTGGTCGGGCAGGTGGGGCAGGCGGTCAGCGCCGGCGCGGTGGTGTGCGACATCAAGGACG
>NZ_BAAAUT010000140.1:0-1810 GCF_039534085.1 Planomonospora alba | reverse complement strand
CCGGATCGGCTTCCGCTTTTCAAGATCGGGCCTGTATGTTCCTGGCTATCCCTTTACTGACGCATGGGACGCAAGATGCGTTCCACGACAGACCAAGGAGTTCCCCTTGAAGCGCATCCTCCTCCCGGCCGGCGGCGCCGTTCTCGCCACCGGTCTGCTGGCCGCCGGTCTGGCCGGCACCGCCCAGGCCAACCCCGACTGGGCCTCCGACACCATGGCCAAGGACGCCCCCTCGGCCCTGGCCGTCGCCAAGTTCTGGCTGGCCGCCAACGGCGCCACCAACAACCTCGCCAAGGCCACCCCCTACACCTGGGAGACCAAGGCCACCCCGACCATGAAGGTCGGCGGCGGCTACAGCCCCGACGGCAAGCCGGGCTCGGTCGTGCCGATCGGCGAGGAGAAGAAGACCGCGGCCAAGGTCAAGAACATCAACCTGCCGAAGACCATCGGCAAGGTGTTCTTCGTCGACGCCGACAACCAGCTCAAGTGGTGCTCGGCCACCTCCATCCAGTCCAAGTACCGCAACCTGGTCGCCACGGCCGGTCACTGCGTCTACGACGAGGGCAAGAACGCCTCCGTCGCCGACAACTGGGTGTTCGTGCCGGGCTACTACCAGGGCAAGACCCCGTGGGGCATCTACGTCGGTAAGACCGCCTACACGCACTACGACTTCGCCGCGTTCGAGGACCGCGACCGCGACTACGCGTTCGTGACCGTCTACAACGGCATCCAGATCGGCGGCGGCTCCGCCAAGCAGGTCTCCAAGAGCGAGTTCGACAAGGCGACCTCCGGCAAGTTCGTCAAGGAGACCCCGATCACCGCCGAGCAGTACGCGGCGGGCGTCGAGAAGTACGGCGTGGACGGCCCCTACAAGGCCAAGGCCGTCGACCCCAAGGTCGAGACCGTGGCCAAGCCGGCCGACGCGCAGGCCAACCTGAACAAGTACCTCAGCGAGGACGGCCACAACGGCGTCAAGCTGGTGGGCGTCGAGGTCACCGAGTCGGTCTACAACGCCGCGCAGGCCGGCCTGGAGAACGGCTACAAGTTCGAGGGCCTGAGCAAGCCGGTCGCCATCAGCCAGGAGGAGTACAACGCCCTCAAGGCCGCCAAGGCTGACGGCAAGTTCCTGGGCGCGCTGACCGAGCTCAAGGACGCCAAGGGCAACGTCATCGGCTGGCAGAAGCAGCAGTTCTTCGTCAAGAAGTGGGTCAAGTCCACCGTTCAGATGAAGTACTGGGTCGAGGAGTACTACCTCGTCAGCGACTTCATCAAGGACGTCGGCCGTCTGGGCGACAACGTCGGTGGCCAGGGCTTCGCCTGGAACCAGAAGACCGGCCAGAAGGTGTTCGTGTTCGGCTACCCGGCCGACGCGCACCCCGACGGCAACAAGGCCTACACCGGTGTGACGCCGAAGTGGTGCTACGGCACCACCACGGGCAAGACCTACACGCACGCCGCGACCAAGGTCGAGGAGCACGTGGGTCTGAAGTGCTCGATGACCCCGGGTGCCGACGGTTCCCCGTGGCTCATCAAGTACAGCAACGCCAAGCGTCTGGGCTACGTCAACGGCGTGACCAGCCTGTTCGGCGACCAGGACAAGAACGACCGCTACGACCTGAGCACCTCGGCGTACTTCGACGGCGAGACCGCCGCGATCTACAACCAGGCTGCGGCCGTGTGGTCCGGCTCGATCGTCAAGTAAGACCCGGCGATCGCCCGAGTCCGGCGGGGGTCCACACCCCGCCGGGTTCGTTCCTGCTCCATCCGAGGGGCCCGGTTCCTACCGGGCCCCTCGGCCTTTTCCCGGAAA
>NZ_BAAAUT010000139.1:0-2031 GCF_039534085.1 Planomonospora alba | reverse complement strand
TCGACTGCATGGACGGCAAGATCGCCCGGCTCAAGGGCACGGGCACGCCGTTCGGTCTCTGGGTCGACTACGTGGGCGACCGCGTCCGGGTGGTCTGCTGCGCGGCCGGGCTGGCGTCCGGGCAGTACGCGGCCACGGGCGACCCCGTCTACATCCTGCTCGGCGCGGGGGTGACGGTGCTGGACCTGTTCCGCTACGTGAACGGGCCGCAGATGAAGCGGGTGCGCGAGGTGGTCAAGGAGAGCCGGGCCCCGCAGGCAGGGGCCGGCGGGCCCTCCCCGGCGGAGGACGCCGAGCCGCTGGACGGGACCGCCCTGCCGGACGGGGAGTCCTGGGGCGACCGGCTGCTGGGGGTGTACCGCAGGTTCGGCCGGTTCCTCGGCCGCTACCGCGTGCGCCCGCACCTGGTGAGCGGCATCGAGTTCCACGCCGCGGTGTTCGTGGTGGCGCCGCTGCTCGGCTCCGGGGCGCTGCTGCCCGTCTCGATCGCGGCGGGCGCGCTGCTCGTGCTGAACGAGGTCTTCCTGATCTACCTGCTGTGGCTGTTCACCCGGACCGCGGCGCCCGCCGCGCCGCTCCGGGAGGACACGCGGCGCCTACCCGTCTGACCGGGTTTCCCGGTCCGACCGACTTTCCACGGGGGTTCGTTGTGATGCAGTCCGACCGGCCGATCTTCGTCATCGGCTGCCCGCGTTCCGGCACGACGATGCTGCAGCTCATGCTGCACTCGCACGCGCGCATCGCGGTGCCGCCGGAGACCCGCTTCGTGGTCCCCGGCTACTACCGCCGCTTCTCCTTCGGCGACCTGCGCCAGGAGGCCAACCGGCGCCGCCTGGGCCGGTGGATCGCGGGCGGCAAGGACACCAAGTTCAAGGAGCTCAAGCTCGACGCGGACCGGTTCGTCGAGGACGTCGTCGCCGGGCCGCCCACGCTGGGGTCGGCGTTCGGCATCGCCTTCCGCTCCTACGCGGCCCGGTACGGCAAGCCGCGCTGGGGCGACAAGCGGCCCAGCTACTACCACCACGTGGACATGCTGCTGCGGCTGTTCCCGGACGCGCAGTTCGTCCACCTGATCCGGGACGGCCGGGACTGCGTGGCGTCGCTGAAGGAGATGCCCTGGTACACCAAGGACGTCTTCCACGCGGTGAACAACTGGGCCGAGGCGATCGACTTCGGCCGCCGCCACGCCAGGCGGCTCCCGGCCGGCAGCTACTACGAGCTGCGCTACGAGAACCTGACGGCCGATCCGGAGACCGAGCTGAGCAAGCTCTGCGCCTACCTCGGCGAGGACTACGACCCGGCGATGACCGAGCCGTACCACGTGGCGCGCATGGCGATCCCGCAGCACAAGGTCTGGCACGGCAACACCCACGGCGAGGTGACCACCGCGCGGTCCGGGTCGTGGCGCAAGCGGCTGGAGCCGTGGGAGATCGCGCTGTGCGAGACGGTGCTCGCCGAGCGGCTGACCTCGCTCGGCTACGAGCTGACCGGGGCGCCCGAGGCGGACAAGGCCCACGTCGCCGCGGTGGAGGCGGTCGCGGCCAAGCGGCGCAGGGCCCGCCGGCGCCAGGAGGTCCGGGACCGGATCAACCGGTTCCGCGAGTCCGGTCCGGTGGCCGCGCAGCTCACCACCGGGCAGCTGGGCGAGCCGGTGAGGGTGTGATCGCATGGAGTCCGACCGGCCGGTCTTCGTCATCGGGTGCCCGCGTTCCGGCACCACGATGCTCCAGCTCATGCTGCACGCCCACCCCCGCATGGCGATCCCCCCGGAGACCCGGTTCATGATCGCCGCCTACCAGCGGCGGCTCCGGTTCGGCGACCTGGCCGACCCGGTGTGCCGCCGCGAGCTGGCCGAGTGGCTGGTGAACCGCCGCCAGTCCCGCTTCCACCTGCTGGGGCTGGACGCCGCCGAGACGGTCGAGCGGATCGTCGCCGGTCCGCCGACGCTGGGCTCGGCGCTGGGGACCGTGCTGCGCGCCTACGCGGCCCGGTTCGGCAAGCCGCGCTGGGGCGACAAGCGGCCGTCGTACT
>NZ_BAAAUT010000138.1:0-2217 GCF_039534085.1 Planomonospora alba | reverse complement strand
GACATCCGGTGGCGGCCCCGGCGTGTTCTGGGCGCTACGCGCCCGGCGGGAGCGGCCCGCCCAGCCTGACGGCCCGTTTGAGGAAGACGATGCCGTCGATCACGCCGAGCCGGGCCGGGTCCAGCGGGAAGTAGGCGAAGTCGCGGGAGACGCGCGGGGCGGCCTCCGGCACGGCCTCGGCCAGGCGGCGGGCGTCGACGACGGAGCGGTCCCACGGGAGCGAGGACAGGACGCCCTCGACGGTGTCCGGGGGCGGGGCGTCGTCACCGGCCGTGCCGAAGGCCGAGGCCAGGAAGGCGTACCGGTCGCCCAGGTGCATCGCGGCGATCGCCCCCGCGCTCCACCACGCCAGCACCTGGTCGCCGAACGACATGAGGCTCCTGGTCCGCTGCAGGTGGAGGTTGTGGGCGAAGACCAGGGCCGGGCCGCGTTCGGCGACGGCGCGCAGGTTGGCGGCCATCATCGCGTCCCGCAGGGCCGACAGCGTGGCGATCCGGGCCGGGGACGTGTCGGCCATCCCGTGGTGGTAGCGGAGCAGGCCGACGGCGGTGCGCCCGTACAGCGCGGCCCGCTCCCTGTCCTGCGCGCTCAGCCCCGGCGCCTGCGTCTCCAGCAGCGCCACCAGGTCGTCGGCGATCAGCCGGAGCCGCCGGGCGTCGGCGGACCGGCCGATCGACCGGGACGGGTCCATGACCGCGGCCTCGTCCGACCACCGGTCGTCGGGGCCCAGCAGCGCGTCGAGGGTCTCCGGCGTGCACGGGAGCGGGCCGTCGAGGAGACCGTAGAGGCCGGTGAGCGCCTGGCGCGGGCTCGCCGCCCAGTACTCCAGCGGTCCGTCGAACCCGAAGAAGCGGAGCTTCTCGTCGTGCTCCTCGTTGTAGGCCCGCATCCAGCGCACGAGCTCGCGGTTGGCCGGGGAGGCGCCGAAGCCGTGGCTGAAGCCGCGTTCCATGACGTCGTCGAGGGTGCCCGCGCCCGCCGTGATGTGCTCGTCGACCACGAGGCCCATGAGGCAGTCGCTCTCGATGGCGAACGACCGGTAGCCCTCGTGCTCGACCAGATGCCGGAAGATCTCGTTGCGCGCCTCGCCCAGCTCCTCCACGAAGTGCCTGGCCTCGCCCAGGCCGAGCAGCAGGGGCGCGGCGGGAAGCGACCGGAGGAACGCCGATACGCCCGCGCCGTCGAGCGGCCGGGCCATGTCCCTGATATCCATTCCTTCAACGGTATCGTTGAACATTCGGTGTAAACTTTTCCGGAGAAATCCCCGCGTTCATCGCGGCAGACCTTCAATCGGTGATGCACCCATGAGGCCGGTGGACCTGGCACGCGAGCACGGCCTGTCCACCCAGGCGATCAGGAACTACGAGGACGCCGGCGTCCTGCCCGCCGCCGGACGCACCGCCCACGGCTACCGCACCTACACGCCGCTGCACGCGCAGGCCCTGCGCGCGTTCCTCGCCCTCGTGCCCGGACACGGTCACCGTACGGCCACGTCGATCATGCAGGCGGTCAACCGGGGCGCCACCGAGGACGCGCTGCGGCTCATCGACGAGAGCCATGGCCGGCTCCTCGACGACCGCCGCACCCTCCAGGCCGTCGAAGCCGCGCTCCGCGATCTGGCGCCCGTGCCGCCGGAGCGCGGCGAGACGTTCATCGGCCCCCTGGCAAGGAGGCTCGGCATCCGCCCCGCCACCCTGCGCAAATGGGAGGACGCCGGGCTGGTCCGGCCGCGCCGCGACCCGCGGACGGGCTATCGGATCTACAGCGCGGCCGACGTGCGGGACGTCCGGCTGGTCCACCAGCTCAGGCGGGGCGGCTACCTGCTGGAGCAGATCGCCCCGCTGATCGCCCAGGTCCGCTCCGCCGGAGGGGTCGCCCCGCTGGAGTCGGCCCTGCGCGACTGGCAGGCCCGCCTGTCCGCCCGGGGCCGCGCCATGCTCAGGGGCTCGGCGGAGCTCGACGCCTACCTCCGCGCCCGCGAGCCCTGAGGCAGGGCCGAGGCACGCGGCGCCGATCCGCCGGATCCGGCGGCCGCGTTGCGGTCCTGCCTCTCCCCGCACACCCGGCGGAGGCCTCCCATCCCTGCACACCCGGCGGAGGCTTCCCGCACACCCGGCGGAGGCGGGACCGCAGCCCTTCCCGCGTCTTCGACGGGCCCGGATCCGGCCGGTCGTGGCGTGCTGGATCCCCTGCGGTGCCGGGACTTTAGGGTTTGCG
>NZ_BAAAUT010000137.1:0-2254 GCF_039534085.1 Planomonospora alba | reverse complement strand
CGACCCGCCGGCGGCGCGCGGTGGCGGCGAGCAGCGCCGCGGCCGCCCGCTCCGCGCGGTCCAGCGCCCGCCCGCGCGAGGCCGCCAGCGCCGCGACCAGGGCGGGCGGCAGGAGAGCGGCCGCCGCCCCGGCGGCCCGGACCGCCGGGTACGGGGATCCGGCGGAGGCCGCGGCGGGGACGAGGGCCAGCTCCCAGGTGCGGCCTGCGGCCTCCAGCGTGGCCGTGCGGCGCGGAGCGGAGGAGGCGCCGGCGACCCGCTCGCCGGTCCGTACGGTGGCCAGCGGCTGCCTGCGGCCCGGCACGGAGACGTCGGAGAGCGTCACCTCGGCCGTGGCCCCGGTGGCCCCGGCGTCCCCGGTGGCCCCGGCGGCTCTGGTGTCCCCGGTGGCCCCGGCCCCGGTGGCCCGCTCCAGGGCGCCCGCGGCGAAGTCCCCGCCGCGCACGCTCATCACCAGCCAGCCGCGCAGCAGCCCGCTGTCGGGGGCGTCGCCCGCGCCGTGCACCGGGGCCGCCAGCACGAACGCCGTCTGCCGCTGGGCGGCGGGCAGCGTGCGGTCCCGCGGCAGCACGTGGCCGCGGCTCGCCGTGACCCGCCCGCTCACGCGGGCGGCGTCCATCGCCTCGACGGGCTCGGCGGCGGCCGCCAGGTCGGAGCCCAGCGCGGGCGGGACCGCCTCCGCGCCGCGGGCGAGCACCACGAGCCGGTGCTCGCCGGTGCCCTCGGGACGCAGTGTCAGGTTCGCCGCCCCCCTGCTTCGCCAGTGGCGCTGCACGGTCCGCACCCGCGCGTGGGGCACGGGCACGACGTACGCGACGCCGGTGACGCCGGGCAGCCCGGGCAGGACCGGCCGCAGGGTCAGCGCCTCGAAGTCCCGCGCGGTCAGGTCGTCGTGCACGCCCACCGAGACCGCCAGCTGGCCGAGGACATCCGCCCGCCGCTGGAGCTCGGCGGAGACCGCCGTGCGCGCCAGCTCCAGGCGGTGGTCCACGCGCTCGGCGGCCTGCCGCCGTTCCGCGCCCGCCAGCGTCTCGGCGACGCCGAGCGCCGCCGCCGGCCCGAGCAGCAGCAGGGCGCAGGCCAGCACCGCGCCGCCGGTACGGCCCGGCCGGCGCGGTGGGTGGGCGGCGGGGGAGGCCATGGGGGTTCCTACGGGCAGGGTGCGGGGGCGGCGGACCACGGGGGCGCCGTCCGGGAGGCTGGGGGGCGGCGGGATCGGGGCCCGCGGACCGGTGGGCGCGTCCCGGCGGCGCCCGGGCGGGCGCCTCCTTCCTCATCGGACGCGGCGGGGGCCAGTTGAGGAGGCGCGGCCGGGGGTGCGGCCCCGGGGAGGAGACGTCCGCACGGCCGGAGGCACCGGGCCGGGTATACGGGTATGGACCGCCGATCGGGGGATCGGCGCGAGGGACCGTCACGGGGTGATCATGGCTGGCATTCTGATCGTCGAGGACGATATGGACATCCGCGACCTGACCGTGTTCCGGCTGGAGCAGGCCGGCCACGAGGTGCGCACGGCCGACGACGGCGCCGAGGCCCTGGCCGCGCTGGAGGAGGAACTGCCCGACCTGGTGGTCCTCGACTGGATGATGCCGGGGCTGTCGGGACCCGAGGTGTGCCGCAGGCTCCGGGCGATGCCCGGCACGGAGAACGTCCTGGTGTTGATGCTGACCTCCAAGTCGCAGGAGGCGGACGTGGAGGAGGGGTTCCGCGCGGGCGCCGACGACTACATGATCAAGCCGTTCAGCCCCCGGGAGCTGGCGACCCGCGTCGGCGTCCTGCTGACCCGCGCCCGCCACTGAGCGCTCCCGGCGGCGTCCCGCAGGTCCTCCGCGAAGGGCGATGACGCTCCGCGAGTGATCCGGCGCTCATCGTAGTCGGCAACCGTCCGGCACCCGTTCCGCACCCGTTTCCGCAACAAAACCCGACTTAGGGTGTCCAATGCATCACGGACTGCGACGGCCGGTGGATCCCCCCGCCGGCGCGCGACTCACGGAGGAGTGACCCATGGCCACCCGTCTCTACCTCAAGCTCCAGACCCTGCTCGGCGACTCCGAGCGCGGTGCCACGGCCGTGGAGTACGGCCTCATGGTGGCGCTCATCGCCGCGGTCATCGTCGGCACCGTGATCCTGCTCGGCCAGGGCCTCGACCTGAAGTTCAACGAGATCCTCGGCCAGATCGGCTGACCCCTCCCGCGGTCCCGGCGGCGCCCGCCGCCGGGACCGCGGGAGGCGCGACCATGGATCACCGACCCGG
>NZ_BAAAUT010000136.1:0-2367 GCF_039534085.1 Planomonospora alba | reverse complement strand
GCCCATCCCGGCGCGCTGGCTGCCCTGCCCGGTGAACAGGAACGCCGTCCGGCCGCCGCCGGCGGCACCGGTCACCACGGCGGGATCCGGCCGCCCCTCGGCCAGCGCCGCCAGCCCGCGCAGGAACTCCTCCCGGTCGGCGCCGACCACCGCGGCCCGGTGCTTCAGCGCGGTCCGGGTCGTGGCCAGCGAGTAGCCGACGTCCCGCACGTCCGGCTCCGGCCGCCCGGCCACGTGCGCCCGCAGCCGCTCCGCCTGGGCGGCCAGCGCCTCGGGCGTCCTGCCGGACAGCACCCACGGCACCGGGTGCGCGACCGCCGGGGGCCGCGGGGGCGGCGCCTCCTCCTCGGGAGCCTGCTCGATGATGACGTGCGCGTTGGTGCCGCTGATCCCGAACGACGACACCCCGGCACGGCGCGGACGGCCGTCGCGCGGCCACTCCACCGGCTCGGTCAGCAGCCGCACGTTCCCCGCCGACCAGTCCACCTCCGGGGTCGGCTCGTCCACGTGCAGGGTCTTCGGCAGCACGCCGTGCCGCATCGCCTGGACCATCTTGATCACACCGGCCACGCCCGCCGCCGCCTGGGTGTGCCCGATGTTCGACTTGACCGAGCCCAGCCAGAGCGGCTTGTCCCGGTTCTGCCCGTAGGCGGCGATGAGCGCCTGCGCCTCGATCGGGTCGCCCAGCGTCGTCGCGGTGCCGTGCGCCTCGACGGCGTCGACCTGGTCGGCGGCGACGCGCGCGTTGGCCAGGGCGCTGCGGATGACCCGGTGCTGGGACGGGCCGTTGGGGGCGGTGATGCCGTTGGAGGCGCCGTCCTGGTTGACGGCGCTGCCGCGCACCAGGGCGAGGATCCGGTGGCCGTTGCGCCGGGCGTCGGACAGGCGCTCCAGCACCAGCACCCCGACGCCCTCGGCGAAACCGGTGCCGTCGGCCGAGGCGGCGAACGCCCGGCACCGGCCGTCCCTGGACAGGCCGTTCTGCCTGCTGAACTCCACGAACGTGCCGGGGGTCGCCATGACCGTGACGCCGCCGGCGAGTGCGAGGGAGCACTCCCCGTTCCGCAGCGCGGTGACCGCCAGGTGCAGCGCCACCAGCGACGACGAGCACGCGGTGTCGACGGAGACCGCCGGGCCCTCCAGCCCGAGCGCGTAGGCGACCCGGCCCGAGACGACGGCTCCGGAGCCGTGGCTGTCGGGGTAGTCGTGGTACATCACGCCGGCGAACACCCCGGTCGGGCTGCCCTTCAGCGCCGCGGGATCCACCCCCGCGTCCTCCAGCGCCTCCCACGAGGTCTCCAGCAGCAGCCGCTGCTGCGGGTCCATGATCTCGGCCTCGCGCGGCGAGACGCCGAAGAAGCCCGGATCGAACTCGGCGGCGTCGTGCAGGAACCCGCCCCTGCGGGTGTAGGAGGTGCCCTCTCGGACGGAGTCCGGGTCGTACAACCGCTCGAGGTCCCAGCCGCGGTTCACGGGGAACTCCGAGGTCCCGTCACCGCCGTCCATCACGAACCGCCACAGCTCCTCCGGCGAGGACACCCCGCCCGGGTAGCGGCAACCCATTCCGACGATCGCAACCGGCTCGCGCAGCACCGCGGAGAGCTTCCGGTTCTGTTCGCGGAGCCGCTCGGACTCCTTGAGCGCCGCACGGAGCGCCTCGAAGACCTTCTCCTCGGACCTGGCCATCAGCTCCACACCTCCTGCATGTCGTCGCTGCCGGATGAGCCGTTGAGCGCCATATCGATCATCCTTTCGGGGTCCATCATGTCGATCGAGTCCTGTTCGTCCCGTTCGTCCGTGTAGACGGCGTCCTCCTGGACTCCCGCGAGTTCGAGAAGGCTCTCCATCAGCCCGGCGTCACGGAGCCGGGCCAGCGGGATGGACGACAGGATCCGGCGGATCCGCTCCTCTCCGGAGGAGGCGTCATCCGGCGGGGCGAGCTCGGCCGCGAGATGACCGGCCAGCGCGCGAACGTTCGGGTAGTCGAAGACCAGCGTGGACGGCAGGCGCAGCCCGGTGGCCGCGTTGAGCCGGTTGCGGAACTCCACCGCGGACAGCGAGTCGAAGCCGAAGTCGCCGAAGGCCCGGTCGGGTTCGATCGCCTCGGCGCTCCCGTGCTCCAGGACCGCGGCGGCCTCCGCCCGGACCAGGTCGAGCAGGGCCTCCTCCCGCTCCTCCGCCGGCAGTCCGGCGAGTCGCGCCGCCTGCCCGGCCGGGGCCGCCGTCCCGGCCGCGGCCCGGCGGGCGGGGACCCGCACCAGGCCGCGGAACAGGGCGGGCAGGTCGTCGCCGTACCGGGCGAGGGCGGCGGTGTCGAGCTTGGCCGGGACCAGCACCGCATCACCGGCCGCAACCGCCGCGTCGAAC
>NZ_BAAAUT010000135.1:0-2391 GCF_039534085.1 Planomonospora alba | reverse complement strand
CGCTGGCGGTGCACCGGCGGGCTCGGGGCCTGGCGGCGACGTCGCTGGCGTGGGGTCTGTGGGCCGGAGCCGGCATGGGCGGCGAGCTGAGCCGGGCCGACGCGGCACGGATCTCCAAGGGCGGCATCGCGGCGCTCTCGCAGGAGGAGGGGCTGGCGCTGTTCGACGCCGCCACCGCGACCGGTGACCCGGTCCTGCTCCCGGTCGCCTTCGACCTGGCCGCCTACCGGGCCCAGACGGAACCGGTGCCGCCGGTGATGCGCGTGCTGGTCGGACCGGCCGCCCGCAGGACCGCCGCGTCCGGCAGCGGAGGCGGGCGGTCGCTGGGCGCCCGGCTCGCGGCACTGCCCGAGAACGAGCGCGCGGACGCCCTCATCACGCTGGTCAGAGCGGAGATCGCGACCGTCCTCGCGCACGACGGTGCGGACGCCGTCGACCCGGGCCAGGCGTTCGCCAAGATGGGCTTCGACTCGCTGAGCGCGGTCGAGCTCCGCAACCGGCTCAACGCGGCCACCGGGCTGCGCCTGCCGTCCACCCTCGTCTTCGACTACCCCACGCCCGCCGCGCTGGCCCGCTTCCTGGAGGCTGAGCTGGTCGGCGCCGTGCCGGAGGCGGAGACCGCACCGTCCGCCGCGGCGGACGACGAGCCGATCGCGATCGTCGCGATGAGCTGCCGCTACCCCGGCGGGATCTCCTCGCCGGAGGAGCTGTGGCGCCTGGTGGCCGAGGGCGGCGACGCCATCGGCGCCTTCCCCGCCGACCGGGGCTGGGACGTCGAGGGCATCTACGACCCCGAGCCCGGCACACCGGGCAAGACCTACACGCGCGAGGGCGGCTTCCTGTACGACGCGGCCGACTTCGACCCGGACTTCTTCGGCATCTCGCCCCGCGAGGCCCTGGCGATGGACCCGCAGCAGCGCCTGGTGCTGGAGACCTCCTGGGAGGCGTTCGAGCGGGCCGGGATCGACCCGGTCACGCTGCGCGGCAGCCGTACCGGGGTGTTCGTCGGCGTGATGTACCACGACTACGGCAGCAGGTTCACGGAGGTGCCGGAGAGCCTCGCCGGATATCTCAGCAACGGCAGCCTCAGCAGCGTGGTCTCGGGCCGGGTGGCCTACACCCTCGGCCTGGAGGGCCCGGCGGTCACGGTGGACACGGCGTGCTCGTCGTCGCTGGTGGCGATGCACTGGGCGATGCAGGCGCTGCGGCAGGGCGAGTGCACGCTCGCCCTGGCCGGGGGTGTCGCGCTGATGTTCACCCCCGACTCGTTCCTGGACTTCGGGCGTCAGCGCGGCCTGGCCGCCGACGGCCGGTGCAAGCCGTTCGCGGCCGCCGCCGACGGCACCGGCTGGTCGGAGGGGGCGGGCATGGTGCTGCTGGAGCGCCTGTCGGACGCCCGCCGCAACGGCCACACCGTGCTCGCGGTGGTGCGCGGTTCGGCGGTCAACCAGGACGGCGCGTCCAACGGCCTGACCGCGCCCAACGGCCCCTCCCAGCAGCGGGTCATCCGCCAGGCGCTGGCCAGCGCCGGGCTGACCCCGGCCGAGGTGGACGCCGTCGAGGCGCACGGCACCGGCACCACGCTCGGCGATCCGATCGAGGCGCAGGCGGTCATCGCCACCTACGGCCAGGACCGCGACCGGCCGCTCTGGCTGGGCTCGGTCAAGTCGAACCTCGGGCACACCCAGGCGGCGGCCGGCGTCGCGGGCGTGATCAAGGTCGTGCAGGCGATGCGGCACGGCGTGCTGCCCAAGACCCTCCACCTGGACGAGCCGACGCCGCACGTGGACTGGTCGGCCGGGGCGGTGGAGCTGCTGGCCGAGCCGGTGGAGTGGCCGCGCGACGGCCACCCGCGCAGGGCCGGTGTCTCGTCGTTCGGCATCAGCGGCACCAACGCCCACGTGATCATCGAGGAGGCGGCCGCCGAGGACGCGCCCGCCGGTGACGGGCTCCCCTCGGGAACCGACGGGACCTCCGGAGCCGACAGGATCACCGGAGCCGACGGGATCACCGAGATCGCCGGGGAGGCGCCCGCCGGGCCGCCCGCCGGGCCGCCCGCCGTACCGCTGGTGGTCACCGCCGTCGGCGACGGCGCGCTGCGGGCGCGCGCCGCGCAGCTCGTGGCCCTCGCCGAGTCGTCCGCCGCCCCGGACCTCGTGGACCTGGGCTACTCCCTGGCCACCTCCCGTACGGCCTTCGCGCAGCGCGCGGTGGTGGTCGCGGAGTACCGCGAGGAGTTCCTGCGCGGCGCGCGGGCGCTCGCGGAGGGGGAGAGCGCGCCCAACGTGGTCTCCGGATCGCCCGCCGGAGGCAGGCTCGCGTTCCTGTTCACCGGACAGGGCAGCCAGCGCGCCGGGATGGGCCGGGGCCTGCACGCGGCGTTCCCGGTCT
>NZ_BAAAUT010000134.1:0-2776 GCF_039534085.1 Planomonospora alba | reverse complement strand
GGTCCGGGGGCCGCCGCCCGGGCCGGGTCCGCCGGGCGGGAGGAGACCGCGGACGCGCCGGAGGCCGGTGCGGCGCCCGCCGCCCCGGCGATCCCGCAGACCGGGCAGATCGCCGGGCTGCCCTCCCCCTCGGACGCCGCGCCGCCCGCCGGGGACGGGCCGGCGTCCGCGGGCGGCGCCCCGGCCGCCGGTGCCCCCGGTGCCGGGAAGAGCGGGGAGGCCCCGGACGCCGAGGACGGCGGAGAGGACGGCGGAGCCGCCGAGGGCGTCCAGGGCGCCGAAGGCGCCGGGGACACCCGCGACACCGGGGACATCCGGGACACCGGGGACACCGGGGACACCGGGGACACCGGGGACACCGCCTCCGACGGGGGCGCCGCTGCGGGGAGAGCCGCCGGGGGGACCTCCGCCGGGGAGGCCGTCCCCGAGGAGGCCGTCCTCGAGGAGGCCGAGCCGACCCGCAGGGCCGCGCCGGCGGAGAAGGCCGCGCCGCCCTCCCCGTCCCCGGATCTGAGGGCGTACGTCAGGAACCTGGTCCCCGAGGAGCCCGCCGCGCCCGAGCCGGTGCGCCCCGCCGCATCCGCGTCCCGGCCCGCCGCCGGCCCGGTGCGGCCCGCCGCGCCCGGACCGGTGCGCCCCTCCGACCGGGAGCGCACGCAGGAACGCGGGCGGCCCGCGGCCGCCGGACTGACCGCGCTGACCGGGCTCACCCGGCTCACCGCTCCGCCCGGGACCCGGCGCGCCCTGCCGATCGTGGTGGGGGCGCTGGTCCTGGTGGGCGGGGTGGGCGTCTGGATCGGCATGAACAGCGGGGAGCCGGACGCGGCCGGGCGGTCGCGGCCGGGGGCGAGCGCGCCCGCCGCGAGCCCCTCGGCGCCCGGGGAGCCGTCCGGGCGGAGCGCGGAGCCCTCCCGGGGCGCCGCCGACCCCACGCCCGGCCCCTCGGAGAGCGAGGCGGAGAAGGAGGAGGAGAAGTCCTCCTCGGGGCTCCCGTCCGGCTGGCGGAGGCACAAGGACCCCTTCGGCTTCTCGATCGGCCTGCCCAAGGGCTGGAAGGTCACCAAGCGGCAGGGCACCCAGGTGACGTTCGGCGACCCCGGTGACAAGCGGCGCTTCGTCATGATCGACTACACGGACAGGCCGGGCCCGTCCGCCAAGAAGGACTGGGACGACTACGAGCCCCAGGCCCGCGGCAACTTCCCGGGCTACAAGCTCATCGGGATCAAGACGGTCGACTACATGGAGGACGCCGCCGACTGGGACTTCACCTGGCGGACGAGCTACGGCAAGGTCCGGGTGCGCAACCGGGGGTTCGTCACCGAGGGCGGGCGGGGCTACGCGATCTACTGGCACACTCTGTCCTCCCGGTGGAAGAAGGACCTGAAGCTGTTCGAGGGCTTCGCCTCGACCTTCTCGTCGAAAAAGTGAGGTCCCGCCCGACCGGTTACGATTCGGGAGCCGGGGAGGGAGTCGATTAACACATGACCGATCGGAGGGTCGCGGGCCGGTACCACCTGCTCGAACCCATCGGCGAAGGCGGGATGGGCGTCGTCTGGCGCGCCCACGACGAGCTCCTCGACCGGGTCGTCGCGGTCAAGGAGGTCCGCTACCGGGGCGTCGACGAGGCCGCGCGGGCCGATCTGAACCAGCGCACCGTCCGGGAGGCCAAGACCGCCGGCCGGCTCGACCACCCGTCCGTGATCATCGTGCACGACGTGGTCGAGGAGGACGGGCGGCCCTGGATCGTCATGCAGCTGGTGCGCTCGCGCTCGCTGGGCGAGGTCGTCCGCGATCGGGGGCCGCTGGCCCCCGGCCGGGTGGCGGCCGTGGGCCTGAGCGTGCTGGGCGCGCTGCGCGCCGCGCACGCCGCCGGAGTGCTGCACCGCGACGTCAAGCCCGAGAACGTGCTGCTGGCCGACGACGGCCGGGTGGTGCTGACCGACTTCGGCATCGCCTCGACCTCCCACGACACGGGCATCACCCGGACCGGCGGGATGGTCGGCACCCCGGCGTTCCTGCCGCCCGAGCGGCTGCACGGCCTGCCCGCCACGCCGGAGTCGGACCTGTGGTCGCTGGGCGCGACGCTGTACGCGGCGGTGGAGGGCCGCCCGCCCTTCCAGCGGGACACCGCCGCCGCCACCATGATGGCCGTGCTGTCGGGCGACCCCGCCCCGCTGACCTGCACCGGCCCGCTCGCCGCGGTCATCGCCGGGCTGATGGCCAAGGAGCCGGCGGCCCGCATGGGCGCCGACGAGGCCGAGGCCCTGCTCACCCTGGCCGCCGGCGGCCGGACCGTCCCCGAGGGGGCTCCCCCTCCCCCGCCGCCGTCCGTCGAGGCGCCCTATCCGGTCTCCCTCGCCGCGCCGCCCGCGCCCGTCCCCGCGCGGCACCCGGGGCGCGGCGGCCCGGGCGGAAACCCGTCCTCCTCCCGCGCGGACCGCTCCGGCCGCTCCGGCCACCGCGGCGACCCCGGCGGCGCCACCGGCTCCGGCCGTTCCTCCGGCGGGACGGACCGCTCCGGTCCGGCCCCCGCGTACGGTGGGCGGCCCGGACCCGCGCACCCGGCCTCCCCGGTCCCGTTCCCGGCCGCCCCCGCGGCGCATCCGGGCCCGCAGGCCGGCCCCGTCCCGTCCCCGGCGGCGCCCGCCGCCTTCCACGCGCCGGTCGCCGAGCCGCTGCGGCCCACGCGCCCCGGGGCCGGCTTCCCGCCCGCCCCCGGGATCCCGTTCCCCCCCGTCCCCGGTGCGCCGCCCGCCGCCGGGCCGGATCCCCGCAC
>NZ_BAAAUT010000133.1:0-2860 GCF_039534085.1 Planomonospora alba | reverse complement strand
GCGCCCACCATCGCCTGGGTGTCCTGGAAGGCCGCCTCGGGCCGGCGCCCGCCCCGCGGATCGGTGTCCTGCCGGCGCACTCCGCCCCGGTCCCCCACCCGGGTGGGCGCGGGCTCCTGACCCGGCACGGGTCCCTGCCCGGGCACGGGCCCCTGGGGCGGGAGCGGGCCCGCCGGCCGGGAGGCGGGGCCGCGGCCCTGCCGCGGGCCGTCGGGGCCCGCCGGGGGGCGAGGATCGGGGACCCGGCCCTGCGCGGGCGCGCCGTACCCGGGAGCGGGCCCCGGGCCCTGCGGAGCGTGGTGGGGCGGCTGCGCCGGGTGCGGACCCCGGTTCAGGTCACCGGTTTGAACCGGTTGGGCCGGGGGGACGGTACGGGGAGCGGCTCCCGGGTTCGAGCGACGGCGCCGCCCCTGACGAGCCGATCCGTCCGGGCGCTGCGGGCGCCCGCTCGGCTCCGGGTCATGGCTGCTGCTGTAACTCAACGCGTCCTCGTTCGGTCATCGGGGTCTACGACGGCGTGCAGGCGCGGGTGAGATTACCTGTTGGGCGAGGGAGATCTCAGCGCCTTGGCTCACTAGTAGCCGACCTCTTCGGGGGGATCTCCGTTCCCGAGGACGAACGAGACCTTCGGGCCGCTCCGGGAGCAAGCACGCCGGGCCTCTCCTGCGTGGACGTGAGATTCCCCGTGTCCGTCGGCGGTCCAGAGCGCGCGCGAGCCTGAGCCCACCACCGCTCGCTGTGACCACATAACGGCCAGACTACGGCTTTTTTGCGTTTGGTCCCAACCTCTTGGGAAAGTCGTCCGTTGCCGAGATATGTCGAGCCGACGTATCCTCCCGATGTATCGGCTCGATACATCGACGCGAGAGGTGGTGGTTTCCGGTGGCCGGTGGGCGAGGCGGCGTGCTGGAACTCGCCGTGCTCGGGTCGCTGCACGAGACTCCGCTCCACGGCTACGAGCTGCGCAAACGGCTCAACGCCCTGCTCGGCATGTTCCGGGCCTTCTCCTACGGCTCGCTCTACCCGTGCCTCCGCCAGCTGCTGGCGGACGGCCTCATCGTCGAGGAGGAGCCCGCGGCAGAGAGTGCCGTCCCCCTCACCGGACGCCGGTCGAAGATCGTCTACAAGCTGACCGCCGAGGGCAAGGAGCGGTTGCAGGAGCTCCTCACCCAGGCCGGCCCGTCCGCCTGGGAGGACGAGAGCTTCGGCATCCACTTCGCCTTCTTCCGGCACACCGAGGCCGAGGTGCGCCTGCGCATCCTCGAAGGGCGACGCAGCCGTCTGGAGGAGAGACTCGACGCCGTCCGTACGGCCCTCGCCCGCACACGCGAGCGGCTGGACAGCTACACGCTCGAACTCCAGCGCCACGGCCTGGAGTCCGTCGAGCGCGAGGTGCGGTGGCTCAACGAGCTGATCGAGACGGAGCGGCGAGGGGCCGCGGCGAGCGGAGCGGACGACGAGGAACGGGTCGCCCGCCAGGCGCACGAGGCCCCGAGCGCGACCGTGAACGCAGAGAGGCGAGGGGCCGCCGCGGATGACGGGGAGTCCCGGACCGCGCAGGAAGAGACGTACCGGGCGCCCGCGCCCGGAACCGATGGTCCGGAGCGGCCCACCGCGCCGGAGAACAAGTGATCAACAGGACTGAGGGAGCGAGTGCCATGGGTTCGGTGCGCGTAGCCATTGTCGGTGTAGGCAACTGTGCCGCGTCGCTCGTGCAAGGCGTGCACTACTACAGGGACGCCGACCCCGGCGCCCGGGTGCCGGGCCTTATGCACGTGAAGTTCGGCGACTACCACGTCGGTGACGTCGAGTTCGTCGCCGCCTTCGACGTCGACGCCAAGAAGGTCGGCCGCGACCTGTCCGAGGCGATCGTCGCCTCGGAGAACAACACCATCAAGATCTGCGACGTGCCCCCCACCGGCGTGATCGTGCAGCGCGGCCACACCCTCGACGGCCTCGGCGAGTACTACCGCGAGATGGTCGAGGAGTCCGACGAGGCCCCGGTCGACGTCGTTCAGGTCCTCAAGGACGCCAAGGTCGACGTGCTGGTCTCCTACCTGCCGGTGGGCTCGGAGGAGGCGGACCGCTTCTACGCCCAGTGCGCCATCGACGCCAAGGTCGCCTTCGTCAACGCGCTGCCGGTCTTCATCGCCTCCGACCCCGAGTGGGCGCAGAAGTTCACCGACGCGGGCGTGCCGATCGTCGGCGACGACATCAAGTCCCAGGTCGGAGCCACCATCACCCACCGGGTCATGGCCAAGCTGTTCGAGGACCGCGGGGTCGAGCTGCTCCGCACCTACCAGCTGAACTTCGGCGGGAACATGGACTTCATGAACATGCTGGAGCGCAAGCGCCTGCAGTCCAAGAAGATCTCCAAGACCCAGTCCGTCACCTCGCAGATCCCGCACGAGATGGCCAAGGCCGACGTGCACATCGGTCCGTCGGACCACGTGCCGTGGCTGGACGACCGCAAGTGGGCCTACGTCCGCCTGGAGGGCCGCTCCTTCGGCGACACCCCGCTGAACCTGGAGTACAAGCTGGAGGTGTGGGACTCCCCCAACTCCGCCGGCATCATCATCGACGCCGTCCGCGCCGCCAAGATCGCCCTGGACCGGGGCATCGCCGGCCCGATCCTGTCGGCCTCCTCCTACTTCATGAAGTCCCCGCCGGAGCAGTACTCCGACGACGAGGCCCGCGAGTACGTCGAGAAGTTCATCCGCGGCGAAGTCGAGCGCTGACCCTCCCCGCCCGAGCCCTCGGTCGAGCCCTCCGCCCTTCCCCGGCGGAGGGCTCTTCCTTTTCCCCTGATCGGTCGTCGTGGGGGGTCGTGGGGCGGTGGCTGCGGTGAGGGCTTCCGTGG
>NZ_BAAAUT010000132.1:0-2860 GCF_039534085.1 Planomonospora alba | reverse complement strand
GTTCACGGCGTGAACACTCGGGCTCTCAGCCCGTGGGTCCGGCTTTGACGGACCCACGAGGTGTTTACGCCGTAAACAGCGGCTGAGCCGTACCCTTGCCTGTCCCAGATGTGCCCGGCTGTGACGGTCCCCTTCCGGCGGTCGTCCACCTGTGAGGGCACGGAGATGTTCATGCCGTGAACACCTCCTGCGCCTCGTGGCTTCTTGCCGAGGAGCCGGGCGGTGGCGGTCAGCCGGGGCCGAGCAGGCTGAGCAGGGACGTGGCGGCGGCCGTCCGGGCCGCCGCCTTGCTCGTGCCCTCGCCGGAGGCGGAGACGGCCCGGCCGGAACCGTCCGGACATGCGGAGACCGTCACGGTGAACACGGGGGCGTGCGAGGGACCGCTCACGCTCACCTCCCACTCCGGCGGGGTGATGCGACCCTGCTGGGCCCACTCGTTGAGCACGCTGACAGGGTGGCGCCCGGCCGACGGCCGTTCCCTTACGTGCGCCGCCGCGGTGGCGGCTGTGACCCGGTCGGTCTCCTGCCGCGTGGCGACGGGCTCAAGGTGGACCCCCGCCTCCTTCAACCAGGCCCTCAGCGTGAAGGCCGGAATGTCGAGGGAGTCGGCCGCCTGGCGGATGCTCATCCCGCCCGACAGGAGCGTCTGGGCGATCTCGACGACCCGCTGCCGCTCCCGGCGCCGGTCCTCCTCACTGGGCAGCTCCAGTCGCCGGGCGTGCACGGCGGCGCCCTCCTCCAGCATCCGGCCTGCGGCGATCAGGCAGGCGACGCTGCAGTACAGCCCGAGCCGCAGATGCCGCCCCTTTCCACCGGGTGCGCGTTCCAGCAGGTACCACCCAGCCGGAACCCACAGACCCCGCTCGGAGCGATGGCAGATGCGGCAGAAGAAGCTGCGCTCGTTCTCCTGATGGCCGGAGCGGGTGGTGGCCAGTCCGCCGCGCCGACGCGACGCCGGAACGTCCCCGGGCTGCTCTGCTCGATCCTCGATGCTCACGGTGGTTCACGCTGCCAGAGGGACGGCGGCCCGGTCATGCGAAGCCGCATTTCGATCCGCTGCCGGACTCTGGACCGCATCGCCCCGGCCTCCACGACGGGACCGGCGCGTGGAGAGCCGGACGGAGAAGAGACGGGAAGTCCTCTCCGCACCACAGCGGAGGTCCCACGGCGGCGTACGACCCGTGAGGCGTTTACGGCGTAAACACTCGCCGGGTCCGGCGGAGCCGCTCCCGCCCTCGCCGGGCGGTTCCCCGACGGACTCCGGGACCACTCCCCCGCACGGTGAAAACCAGCGGATCGGCCGGTGGACAGGAGTCCTTAGGGCTTCCCGCGCGCTGCAACCGGGCCGCACCTCCATCGCACTGGGGCCGCTACGCCGCCCCGGCTTACTGGGAGACGCAGGCCGCTACGGCAGGGCCTGCACCGGCCGGACCCGCTCCGGCCGACGACCTGTCTCCGTCCCTAAGGATCTGCGTCTCCCATGACTTCCACCACCCGCCTCCTCACCCGGATCGCGACCGTCACCATGGGGCTGACCCTGGCCGGCGCAGCCGCCGTGGCGACCAGCGGCGCGGCCTCCGCCGACAGGGGCGAAGGCCGGAAGGTGATGCTCAAGGGTTCCACGACCGCGTCCTACTTCTGGGACGACGCTTCGGGCCGCAACGGCGACACCGGCCTGCCCGCCTCGGGCAAGCCGATGCAGAAGGGCCTGGCCGCCTCCCCCTCCTGGCCGCTGATGACCGAGGGCTATGTCGTCTACAAGGGCAAGAAGGCGCCGTTCTTCGTCGGTGACCGCGGCCCCGGTGAGCCGTCGAACCGTGGCATCATGCTGGACCTGGACGCCAAGACCTTCGCTGAGCTGACCGGCGGGAAGTTCAACCGCGACACCCTGGCGGTGAACGGCAACGGCGGCAAGGGCCACATCAAGGTGCAGTACGTCATCACCAAGTGGGGCAAGGGCGTGGGCAAGAAGAACCACCCCGTTCCCTTCGAAACCCGCGCCTGGTCCAAGAAGGACAAGAACCCCGCCGAGCCGGTCGTCCTGAAGAACGAGGACAAGGCCTCGAAGAAGAAGGCCAAGAATAAGAAGACCGAGGCCAAGAAGGCCGCGCCGAAGAAGACCGCGCCGAAGATCGAGGACGAGGCCGTGAAGAAGGCCGCGGCCGCCGTGACCGCGCAGGCCGAGAGCAAGGTCGCCGAGAGCACCCAGGCCGAGAAGGCCGCTGAGACCGCCGAGACCGTGCAGACCGCGACCGTCGCCGCGAGCACCGAGCAGACCGGCAACTCCTCGGGTGTCGCGCTGGCCGCCCTGATCGTCGTCGGTAGCGCCGGCTACGTCGGCAGCACTCTCCTGGCCGGCCGGACCGCCACCAAGCGGAGCTGAGCCCGCGGATCCCCGCACGGGCAGATACGAGGCCGCCACCGCGGACATGCGGTGGCGGCCTCGCCACGTCTCCAGAGGGTGCCCGCCCGCCGGGTGGCGAACCCGCCCCCGATCCACCA
This sequence comes from Planomonospora alba, assembly GCF_039534085.1. Classification (NCBI taxonomy): domain Bacteria; kingdom Bacillati; phylum Actinomycetota; class Actinomycetes; order Streptosporangiales; family Streptosporangiaceae; genus Planomonospora; species Planomonospora alba. The sequence continues at coordinate 358 of NZ_BAAAUT010000132.1, read as the reverse complement.
CAGGCGAGTGTCCGCCCGCCGGGCCGTACGGCTCCGCGCCGGGCCGTGCCTGCCGGGAACCACCGCTGCTCGCGGGTCTTGTGGGTGTCGGGTGTTTACGCCGTAAACAGCGCTGCTGCGGGTCCGGGTGGACGGATGCCGTGGCGGCCTCCGCTACCGACGCCTCCGAATGGAGCACGGGCACCCTGCAGGGACGGTTGCGGAGCCCTCCCTGATCCGGGCCGGACGACCTCCGGACCGCTCCCCACACGCCCGGCGGTGATGCCCCCGGCCCCTCCACGGGCGCCGGAACCCCGGTGAACACGGGACTTTAGGGTTTGCGGCCGTCTGCAACCGGGGTGCACCCGCACCGCACTGG
>NZ_BAAAUT010000131.1:0-3204 GCF_039534085.1 Planomonospora alba | reverse complement strand
CCGAGGGCCGTCCGGTCGCCGGGACCGGCCGCGGGGCCGCACCCCCGCACCCCCGCGCCCCCGCATCCTGTACATGCGCCGCACACGCAGACAGGCAGACAGGCAGGCAGGCATCCGTCGAGGCCGCCACCGGGACTCCTCTCCCCGGTGGCGGCCTCGACGCATGTGCACGCGGGGGGCCGGACACGCGGCCGAGGCCGGCGAGGTGTTCACGGCGTGAACACTCGGGCTCTCAGCCCGTGGGTCCGGCTTTGACGGACCCGCGAGGTGTTCACGGCGTGAACGCTTCCCGCGGCAGCACGCCGGGGGCGCGGCGCTCAGCCCGCCAGGGGGAGGGAATCCCGGGGGGAGGGCGGCTCCGCGAGGACCCAGCGGCCGCGGCCCGCGCGCTTGGCCTCGTACATGGCGGTGTCGGCCGTGCGGAGCAGCTCGCCGGGAGTGGTGTCCTCGCCGGCCACGGCGATGCCGATGCTGGCCCCCACCAGCAGCTCGTGCCCGCCGTAGCGGACCGGTTCGGCGACGGCCCGCAGCAGCCGCTCGGCCAGCGGGATCACGTCGGCGTGCACCGAGGGTTGCGGGCACAGCAGCGCGAACTCGTCACCGCCGAGCCGTACCACCAGGTCCTCCTCCCGTACGGCGGCGCGCAGCCGCCGGGCGATCTCCACCAGCAGCGCGTCACCGGCGTCGTGGCCGTGGGTGTCGTTGACCTCCTTGAAGCCGTCCAGGTCGATGTAGAACAGTGCGTCCCCCGCCGAGCGGAGGTCCAGGCGGCCGGTGAACGTACGGCGGTTGGCCAGGCCGGTCAGCGGGTCGTAGGCGGCCTGGTAGCTCAGGAGCCGTTCGGCGCGTTCCTGCTCGCGCACGGCCGTGGTGAACCGGGTGAGGATGAAGGCGCCCGCGGCGACGGTGGCCAGCAGCATCGTGACGCGCTGCCCGGTGGGCAGGGATGCCTCCGCCACGGCGATCGTCGGGGCGGTGACCAGCGCCAGCCCGAGGAAGACGACGCGGGACGGGTGCAGGGTCCGGACCGCCGGGCCGGGGCGGGTCAGCTCGGCGCGGCCGGGGTGCAGTGCGGCGATCACCATCAGCGCGTTGCCGAACAGGACCAGCCCGCCCATCGGGCTGAGGTCCTCCACGTTCATCAGCGGCAGCAGCCCGTAGGACAGGTCGGTGACGATCCTGGTGCCGGCCGCAGTGACCAGCAGCCGGGTGGGGGTGCCCCGGGTGCCGGGGGACAGCACGAGCAGCAGGACCGCCGCCACGATCAGCACGTCGCCGAGCAGGTAGCCGGTGTCGAGCCAGACGCCCGCGGTGTAGCGGCCGCCGCTCTCCCGCAGCGCCGGGACCACCAGGAGCCGCCACATCCCGAGCGCCGCGGCGGTGGCGAGGGTCAGCATGTCCAGCAGCGGTTCGCGCAGCTGCCCCCGGGCCCGGCGGCGGGCCATCAGCATGATCGAGGCGCCGATCGCCGCGTACCCGGCCAGCCAGGGGGCGTCCATCCAGCCGGTCGGGTCGGACTCCGGGAACACCCAGTAGAAGAGCGACGCGACCAGGTCGCCGATCAGCCAGCACGTCTGGGCGGCGGCGAGCATCAGCCACGGCCGCCGCTCGTCCCGGGCGGCCAGGCGCAGCGCCGCCCACCAGGCGGCCGCGCACACGGCCGCGTACCCGGTGAAGTACACGGCCTCGCCCGCCGGACTCCCCGCCGTCACCACGGTGAGGACGGAGGCGAGCACCGCGCCCGCCAGCATCAGGCGGGTACGGCGAGCCGCCGGCGGCAGCGGCCGGGTGCGGAGAGAGGCCATGACACTGTGATCGGCCGCTCACCGTCCGTCCTTAGCGGGCGGCCGGGCGAACCGCCCCCCGGAGACCGGCCGGGTCCGGAAAAGGCGTCAAGAGTGCGTCTCCGGTGCCGAACCTACGGTGATGAGACCGGCGGCCGGCGCCCGCGGGGTCCGGGGACGGGCCGCGCGGGCGCCGGCCGTCCGCGGCGGAACACCGCCGCGCCCGGCAGCCGCCCCCGCGCCGGGTCGGAACGCGGTACCGGAGAAAGGCAGTGCGCATGGAAGCGCCGTTGACGGCCCTGGTCTTCACCCTGTCGGCGTTCGTGGCCTTCACCGTGGCCGTGACCGGCCTGCGCCGGCGGCGCGTGACCCCCGCGGTGAGCGCGGTGGCGGTGCTCGCCGCCGCCGTCGGCACCTGGTCCATGGCCGACGGGCTCCTGCTCCTGGACGCCGGCCTGGAGAACGTGCAGCCGCTGCTGGCGCTGAAGTTCGTGGCCATCGGCGTCATGCCGGCGGGCTTCTACTGCCTGTCGCTGGCGGTGACCGACCGGGCCTGGCGGCCGGCGCGGGACCTGCTGCCGTGGCTGGCGGTCGAGCCCGTGCTCACGGTGGTGGCGCTGCTGACCAACCCCCGGCACCACGGCTTCATCTCCGCCCTGGACCCCGACAACCTGTGGGGTCCGGCCGAATGGGTGCCCGGCCCGCTGTTCTGGGCCCACACCGCCTACAGCTACACCCTGATCGCCGTCGGCATCGGCCGCCTGGTGCGGGCGTGGCTGCGCGGCCCGCGCGCCCAGCGCGGCCTGTACGGCTCCACCCTGCTCGGCGTCCTCCCGCCGCTCGTGCTCAACGCCGTCAGCCTGGTCGGCATCGTGCGCGTCGACTACCTGACGCCGGTCGGGTTCTGCGTGACGGCGGTCGTCTTCTACTGGACCCTGGTACGGCGCTCGCTGCACGAGCTGGTCCCGGTGGAGCGCGCCCGCCTCTTCGACATGATCGGCGACATGGTCATGACGGTCGACGCCGCCGGCCGCATCCTCGACCTCAACCCGGCGGCCGAGCGCGTGCTGCGCCGGATCGTCCCGGACGCGCCCGTGCGCCTGACCGGGCTGCCGGTCCTCGACGTGTTCGGCGGCGTCCTGCTCGCGGACCGGGCGGAGCCCGGCGCGGTGCCGCCCGCCGACGGGGCCGGGGGCGGCGAGGCCGGGGGCGGGGGCGGGGGCGTCATGACGGTGGCGGACAGGCGCGTGGAGCGGACCGGCGCGGCGGCGGTCGGCCCGGACGCCGCGGCGGCGTCCCCGCCGGTGGACGAGGGCGGCAGGGACTACACCCTGGTCGCGCCGGACGGCCGGACGGTCGAGCTGGACGTGCGCGTCAGCGCGCTGCGCGACAGCCGCCAGACCACCATCGGCTGGGCCTT
>NZ_BAAAUT010000130.1:0-3363 GCF_039534085.1 Planomonospora alba | reverse complement strand
CGGCCGCAACCGCGTCCACCTCGCCACCCCCACCACCGACCCCGCCACCCCCGCCGTCACCGGCCCCGCCACCGGCCCCGCCGGCGCCGGTCCCGAGACCGAGAGACGATCCACGACCGGGACCGGGGACCCGGCACGGCCCGCACCGGACGGCACCGCCACCGGCCCGGGGACGCCCGCGGCGCCGACCGCGGCCTGAGGGCGGGGTGCCGGCGAGCCGGGCCGCCGGGAAGGCGGCGGCGGCCGCTCGGCGGCGCTGCGCGGACTCCAGGGGTGGGCGGCCCGGCATGGCTCCACAGTCGTGGCGGTCCGGTGCGCGCCGGCCTGGCGCGTGCGCGCGTTCGGGTCTCGGCCGGCACCAGCAGTCATGACCGGGGCGGGTCGTTCCCGCCTGCGTCGCGGACGAGCAGCGCGATCTGCACCCGGTTGGCCAGGCCCAGCTTGGCCAGTGAACGGCTGACGTGCGCCTTGACCGAGGTCTCGGTCATGCCCAGCTCGCGGGCGATTTCGGCGTTGGACAGCCCTCGGGCCACCGCCCGCGCGATGTGGCGCTCGCGCTCGGTGAGCCTGGACAGGCGCTTCCTTGCGGCAGCCGAATCGGGGGTCTCCTGCCCGGCGAAGACGTCAAGCACGCGCTTGGTGACCGTCGGTGCCAGCACGGCGTTCCCCTGGGTCACCGCGCGCACGGCGGCGATCAGGTCGCGGGGCGCGGTGTCCTTCAGCAGGAAGCCCGCTGCCCCGGCCCGCAGGGCGCCGTAGACGTACTCATCGCGATCGAAGGTGGTGAGCATGACCGTCTTGGGCGGCTGAGGCGAGCGATTGATCTCCCTGAGCGCCGTCACACCGTCCATGACGGGCATCCGCACGTCCATGAGGACGACGTGCGGCCGGTAGCGGGCGGCCTCGGTCACCGCCTCGGACCCGTTCCGCGCCTCGGCGATCACCTCGATGTCGCCGGCGGCCTCCAGGATCGCGCGCAGGCCCGTGCGCACCAGCGCCTCGTCGTCCGCGACGAGCACTTTGATCATGTCGGTAGCCTGACGCTGACCAGGAATCCGCCGTCCGGCTGCGCCCCGGCGGTGAACTGTCCGCCCAGCAGCTCCACTCGTTCGCGCAGCCCCAGCAGCCCGGACCCGCCGCCGGGTAGGTCCAGGGCCGGCTCGGGCGGGGCGGCGTTGCGCACGTCGACCTGCAGCGCGGCGGGCAGGTGACGCAGGACGACCTGGGTCGCGGCCCGGCCCGCGTGTTTGTGGATGTTGGTGAGGGCCTCCTGGACGACGCGGTAGGCGGTGTGCTGGACCATGACCGGCAGCGCGCCGGGATCGCCTTCCTCGTGCCGTTCCACCGGTACGCCGGCCGAGCGGGATTGCTCCACAAGCCCGTCGAGATCGGCCAGCGTCGGCTGCGGACGGTAGTCCCCGCCCTCCTCGCCGAGGACCCCCAGCACCGCTCTGAGCTCGGTGAGCGCGTCCTTGCCCGTGACGCGGATCAGTTCCGCCTCCGCCGCGGTCCTGTCGTCGGTGGCGTTGATCTCCAGCGCTCCCGCCCGCAGGACCATGAGCGAGACCCGGTGTGTCACCACGTCGTGCATCTCGCGCGCGATCCGGGCGCGCTCCTGCGCGCGCGCCTGCTCGGTTCGCGCGGCCTGCTCGCGCTCCAGCCGCCAGGCACGCTCGCGCAGCCCCGCGACCACTTGCCGGCGGGCGCCCGCCCACAGTCCGAGCGCCAGCGGGAACCAGACGAACAGGGGCGCACCGCCGAGTGCGGAGGCCAACCCGGCACCGGGCTGCGGGATGACTGCGACCAGACTGGCCGGCACCGTGTACAGCGCGAGCGGGACCGGACGCCGCAGGGCGGTCGCGGCGGCGTACGAGGCCACGGCCAGCAGCAGCCCCGGCGCGCGGAGCACGGCGTCGGCCAGCGCCAGCGCCAGGAGCGGCCACAGCCGGCCGGGCACCGCCCGGGCCGCCGACGCGGCCAGCAACCCCACCACGGCGGCCGGAACGTAGGCGGCCGGCGGGTGCGCGGGCAGCCCGGCCAGTGCGGCCACGTACCCGTACGGCTGCGCGCCCGGCAACGCCGCCGGCACGAAAGCCCCGCAGAAGGCGGCCGCGGGCAGCACCCATGGCAAGAGCCCGGCCCGCACATCCCTCACCCGCCACAGAGTAGAGACAGCCAAGCGGTGTCCCAAGCGGCCCGTCACCAACTGAGCACCCGCAACGGCGCCCTGCCCTCGGCGGGCTGAGCCTGCGTACGCGGCTGCGGCGCGGCATCGCGCAGCACCTTGATCCCGAGCGGCACGAGCACCAGGCACAGGGCCGCGCCCGACAGGACCCCGTCGATCAGCTCGCTCCTCTTCAGCACACCGGTCCACATCCATCCCGCGAACAGGAACAGGACCACCCGCCCGGTGCCGAACGCGCCCGAGCGGAAGGCGGCCAGACCGAGGAGCGGTGTCCCGACGTAGAGACCGAAGGCCGCCGAGACCGGTACCCGCCAGGGCCCGTAGGAGATGTCCGTGTACAGGTCCATCACGATCTCGGTCGTCCGCTCCAGCCCGAGGGTCCCGATGAGCCGCAGCGCCGTCTCGTCCACCCCCGCCCAGTACAGGCGCGAGAACAAGCCCACGACCACCAATGCGCCGCCCAGACGGGCCAGCCGGGGTGAGCCCGCGGCGGCCACCCGGGCCAGCACGACGACGGCCAGGCACAGCACGATGGCGCCCGCCGTGTAAAGGGCGTACCCGGCCGTGGCCGGCCCTGGGTTCACGGCGTAGGCGGCCAGCTGCTCGGGTGCGGCGAACGGCTGCGTCGCGAAGAACGCCCGCTGCTCCGACGTGAACTCCGCCGTGCTTCCCGCCAGGTGGCGCAGCGTCAGCCCGGCGAACCACAGCAGCGGCCCCAGCACCAGAGCGCCCCCTCCGATGAACCGCCCGGGAAACCAGGCGCTGTGGTGAACCGACGCGGGAGTGATGTCGATCGATGGCATGCCCCCACCCTGGCGCGCAGCACGAGGCCACCGCACCCGCCGTTCGGCACGTACGGATGTCTCTTTAGTCGCGGTGCCGCCGAGAACGGCGGAATGAGCCGTCGGTCACCCGGTCGCCGGTCATGTCGGACCAGTGGCGCCGCGGCGGTCCGTCAGCGCCCGGCGGCCGGCGGCGGGGAGAGCGCGGCCAGCAGCTCGTCCGTGCGGGCGCTCCGGGCCTCGGCGGCCTCGAGCGCGGCGCGCAGCTCCCGCACCCGCTCCTCGGCCGCCTGCCGTACGGCGTGCGCCCGTTCGGCCTCGGCGCGCGCCGCCGCGCCCTCCCGCTCGGCCCGGTCGAGCTCGCGGCGGGCGCCCTCGGCCTCGGCGCGGGCCCCA
>NZ_BAAAUT010000129.1:0-3381 GCF_039534085.1 Planomonospora alba | reverse complement strand
GGCGCGGGCGCTGCGCGCCGAGGCGGAGACCAGGACGGGCGAACTCGACGCCTGGGTGCGCGCGCTCCGCGACCCGGCCGGGAGGCACGCCCTCCCGGCCGCGCTCCCGGATGCGCCGCCGGCCGTGCTCCCGGGTGTGCCTCCCGCCGCGCCGCCGGGTGGGGCCGCACCCCGGCGGGACACCCCGGGGACCGGGCCCGAGGAGCCGGACCCCGCCGCCGGCGGCTGGGGGACGTGGGGCTCGCGGCGGGAACTCGTCGTGGAACTGCCCCCCGAGGTCGCGGAACCGCTGCTCGGCAGGCTCCCGGGAGCGTTCCGCTGCGGGGCCGGCGACGTGCTGCTCGCCGGGCTCGCCGCGGCGGTCACCCGGTGGCGCGGAGACCGCTCCGTCCTGGTCGACCTGGAGGGCCACGGCCGCGAGGGAACCGCCGGCGGCCACGACCTGTCCCGGACCGTCGGCTGGTTCACGTGCATGCACCCGGCCAGGATCGACGCGGGCGGGGCGGGCACGACCGGCTGGCCGGAGCTGGTCGCGGGAGGCCCCGCCGCCGGAGCGGCCGTCAAGCGGGTCAAGGAGCAGCTGCGGGCGCTGCCCGACCCCTTGGGCCACGGCCTGCTCCGCCACCTCGACCCCGCCGCGGCCCCGGTCCTCGCGGCCCTGCCCCGGGCGGAGATCGGATTCAACTACCTCGGCCGGATCACCGCCTCCGGACAGGACTGGGAACCGGTCGCCGCCGGTCTGATCGGCGGCCGGGACGACGACGCCCCGCTCCGGCACGGCATCCAGATCGACGCCGTCGCCGCGGGCGGCACCCTCCGCATCACCTGGACCTGGGCCGGGGCGCACTACACCGCCGAGGGGATCGCCGCCCTGGCCGAGGCGTACGCCCAGGCGCTCACCGGCCTGTCCCGGCACACCGGCGGCGGCCTGACCCCCTCGGACGTGCCGGTCCCGCTGACCCAGCGGGACCTCGACGACCTCGGCCCGGACCTCCAGGACGCCTGGCCGCTCGCCCCCCTCCAGCACGGCCTGTTCTTCCACTCGCTGCTCGAGACGGACGTCTACACCGCCCAGCTCACCCTCGACCTGGCCGGGCCGCTGGACGCCGCCGCGCTGCGGCGGGCCGCCGACCGGCTGGTCGCCCGCCACCCCGTGCTGCGCGCCTCCTTCGAGGTCCGCGGCGACGAGCCCGTCCAGCTCGTGCACCGCCGCGTCGAGGTGCCCTGGCGGGAGGTGGCGGGGGAGGATCCGGACCGGGTGGCGGCCGAGGAGCGGGAGCGCCGCTTCGACCTGTCCCGGCCGCCGCTGCTGCGCTTCGCGCTGGTGCGGGTGGCGCCGGAGCGGCACCGGCTGGTCTTCACCAACCACCACATCCTGCTGGACGGCTGGTCGACGCCGCTGCTGGCGGCCGAGCTGCTGGCGCTGTACACCGGGGACGAGCCCGCGCCCGCACCGCCGTACAAGGACCACCTGGCCTGGCTGGCCCGGCAGGACCGGGACGCGGCGCGCCGGGCGTGGGAGCGGGCCCTGGACGGGGTGGACGAGCCCACGCTGGTCGCGCCCGCCCTCGCCGCCTCCGCCGCGCCCGTCCCGCCGCACCGCGTCACCGCCGAGCTCGACGACGCCCTGACCCGGGGACTCGCCGCGCTGGCCCGCTCCTGCTCCACGACGCTGAACACGGTCGTGCAGGCCGCCTTCGCCCTGCTGCTGGCCCAGCTGACCGGGCGCGACGACGTCGTCTTCGGCGGCACGGTCTCCGGCCGCCCGGCCGACCTGCCCGGCGTCGAGCGCATGGTCGGCCTGTTCGTCAACACGCTCCCGGTCCGGGTACGGCTCCGCCCCGATGAGCCGCTCGGCGAGCTGCTGCGCAGGCTCCACGACGAGCAGGCCGAGCTGCTGCCCCACCACCACCTCGGCTTGGCCGAGATCCGGCGCGGCCGGCTGTTCGACGCGCTGCTGGTGATGGAGAACTACCCCGTCGACCCCCGCACCGAGATCGGCGGTCTCCGGCTGACCGCGGCGGACGTGGCCGACGCGACCCACTACCCGGTCACGCTGCTGGTGATCCCGGGGGAGCGGATCCGCTTCCGCCTGCAGTACCGGCCGGACGCGCTCGACGAGGCGGCGGCCGTACGCCTGCTGGACCGGTTCCGGCACCTGCTCGCCGTACTGGCCGCCGAGGCGGGCGGGGAAGGGCCGCGCACGGCCGTCTCCCGGCTCGGGACGCTCACGGCCGCCGAGCGGGACCTGGTCCTGCACGCCTGGAACGGCGCGGCGACCGGAGCGCGGGACACCGGTGAGGTCCCGGCGGGAGACGCCGCGGGCGCCCGCGAAGGAGGAGCCGCCGCGCGGGGCGGCACCCTGGCCGAGCTGTTCGAGGCGCAGGCGGCCCGCACCCCGGACGCGACGGCGCTGGTCTTCGAGGGCGCCGAGCTGAGCTACGCCGAGCTGGACGCCCGCGCGAACCGGCTGGCCCGGCTGCTGGCCGCGCACGGCGCCGGACCCGAGCGGGTCGTGGGCCTGCGCCTGCCCCGGTCGCCGGACCTGGTCGTCGCGATGTACGCGGTGGTCAAGGCGGGCGCCGCCTACCTGCCCATCGACCCGGAGCTGCCGCAGGCCCGCGTCGCCGCGATGTCGGAGGACGCGTGCCCGGTCCTGGTGATCGACCCGCAGTGGCTCGCCGCCGCCGACCTCTCCGACCTGTCCGGGGAGAGCCTCGGCGCGCGGGCCGTACCCGGGAACCCCGCCTACGTGATCTACACCTCGGGCTCGACCGGCCGCCCCAAGGGCGTGGTCGTCACCCACCGCGCGATCGTCAACCGCCTGCGCTGGGCCCAGGACGAGTACGGCCTGGGCCCCGGTGACCGGGTCCTGCAGAAGACCCCGGCGGGCTTCGACGTGTCGGTCTGGGAGTTCTTCTGGCCGCTCCAGACGGGCGCCGCCCTGGTCGTCGCCCGGCCCGGCGGGCACCGGGACCCGGCCTACCTCGCCCGGACCATCCGCGAGGAGCGGATCACGACCGTGCACTTCGTCCCGTCGATGCTCGCCGCCTTCCTCGACGCGGAACCGGACCTCCCCGGTGCGGAGGCGGATCCCTCCGGGGCGGGATCCTCCTGGACCGGCCCGGGCCCCCTGCGCCGGGTCCTGTGCAGCGGCGAGGCGCTCCCGCCGGACCTCGCCGACCGGGCGGCCGCCCGGCTGGGCGTGCCGGTGCACAACCTCTACGGGCCGACCGAGGCCGCGGTGGACGTCACCTCCTGGGAGCACCGCCCGGAGCCGGGCGCGACGTCCGTCCCGATCGGCCGCCCCGTCTGGAACACCCGCCTCTACGTGCTGGACGCCTGGCTGCGGCCGGTGCCGGTGGGGGTGGCGGGGGAGCT
>NZ_BAAAUT010000128.1:0-3490 GCF_039534085.1 Planomonospora alba | reverse complement strand
GCTGCGAGGGACCGTTCGGCGCGGTCAGCCCGTTGGACGCGCCGTCCTGGTTGACCGCCGAACCGCGCACCACGGCCAGTACCCGGTGCCCGTTGCGCTGAGCGTCCGACAGGCGCTCCAGCACCAGCACGCCGACGCCCTCGCCCCAGCCGGTGCCGTCGGCGGCGGCCGCGAACGGCTTGCACCGGCCGTCGGGGGCGAGCCCCCGCTGCAGGCTGAAGTCCACGAAGATGTCCGGGGTGGACATGACGGTCACGCCGCCGGCCAGCGCGAGCGTGCACTCGCCCTGCCGCAGCGACTGCGCCGCCAGGTGGAGCGCGACCAGCGACGACGAGCACGCCGTGTCCACCGTCACCGCCGGGCCCTCCAGTCCGAAGGTGTAGGCGACGCGGCCGGACAGGATGCTGCCGGCGCTGCCGTTGCCCAGGTAGCCCGCGACCTCCTCCGGCACCTCGCGCAGACGGCTGCCGTAGTCGTGGTACATCACCCCGGCGAAGACACCGGTCCGGCTGCCCCGGACCGCGCCCGGGTCGATCCCGGCGTGCTCCAGCGCCTCCCAGGAGGCCTCCAGCATCAGCCGCTGCTGCGGGTCCATCGCGACGGCCTCGCGCGGAGTGATGTCGAAGAACTCGGTGTCGAAGTCCGCCGCGTCGTAGAGGAACGCGCCCTCGCGGGCGTAGGTCCTGCCCGGAACGCCCGGCTCGGGGTCGTAGATGCCCTCGACGTCCCAGCCCCGGTCCGAGGGGAAGGCCATGACGGCGTCGCCGCCCTCGGCCAGCAGCCGCCACAGGTCCTCCGGCGAGGAGACCCCGCCCGGGTAGCGGCAGGCCATGCCGACGATCGCGATCGGCTCGTCGACCGGTACGGCGGGCGCGGCGGCCTGCGGCGCGGCGGGCGCCGAGGTGCCGGACAGCCGCTCCTTCAGGTAGTCCGCCACCGCCTGGGCGGTCGGGTAGTCGAAGACCAGCGTGGCGGGGAGCCGGAGCCCGGCTGCGGCGCCCAGCGCGTTGCGCAGCTCGACCGCGGCCAGCGAGTCGAAGCCCATCTCCCGGAAGGCCCGGGCGGGCGCGACCGCGTCGATCCCGTCGTGCCCGAGCACGGCCGCCACGTGCGAGCGCACCAGCTCCAGCAGGACCCGGTCGCGCTCGGCCTCGGCCAGTCCGGCGAGCCGCCGTCCGAGCTCCGAGGCGCCGCCGGCGGTGTCGCCGGTCCGCGCCACCCGCCGGGCGGGCACCCGGACCAGGGCGCGGAGCAGGGGCGGGATCTCGTCGGACCGGGCCCGCAGCGCCGCCTGGTCGACCTTGAGCGGTGCCAGCACCGGCTCGGTCGTGGCGAGCGCGGCGTCGAACAGGGCCAGTCCCTCCCGGGCGGGGAGCGCGGGCAGGCCCAGCCTGCTCATCCGCTGCAGGTCCGCCTCGGCCAGTTCGCCGCCGAGACCGGTGTTCTCGGCCCACATCCCGTACGCCAGGGACGTGGCGGGCAGCCCGGCCGCGGCGCGGTGGACGGCCAGCGCGTCGAGGAAGGCGTTGGCGGCGGCGTAGTTGGCCTGCCCCGCGCCGACGACCATGCCGGCCGCGGAGGAGAAGAGCACGAACGCCCGCACGTCCCCGGCCAGCTCGTGCAGGTTCCAGGCCGCGTCCACCTTGGGCCGCAGCACCGCGTCCACCTGCTCGGGGGTCAGCGCCCCCACCAGGGCGCCGTCCGCCACCGCGGCGGCGTGCACCACCCCGGTCAGCGGGCGCTCGGCCGGTACGGCGGCCAGCAGCGCGGCCAGCGCGTCCCGGTCGGCCGCGTCGCAGGCGGCGATCTCCACCTCGGCGCCCAGCGCCTCCAGTTCGGCGGCCAGCTCCGCCGCGCCGGGCGCGCCGGCCCCGCGGCGGCTGGTCAGCAGCAGGCGGGGGACGCCGTGCTCGGTGACCAGGTGCCGGGCGAGCAGTGCACCCAGGCCGCCGGTCCCGCCGGTGATCAGCACCGTGCCGGCGTCCCGCCACGGGGACTCCTGCCCGCCGACGGGCGCGCCGGCCAGCCTCGGGACGACGATCCCGCCGTCCCGCACCGCGAGCTCGGGCTCGCCCGCGCCCACCTCGGCGAGCGCGGCCTCCAGCGCGGGCTCCCGTCCGTCGAGGTCGACGAGCGCGAACCGGCCGGGGTTCTCCTCCCGAGCGGCCCGGACCAGGCCCCAGACGGCGGCGCCGGCCAGGTCGGTGACGTCCTCGCCGCCGACCGACACGGCGCCCCGGGTGACCACCGCGAGCCGGGCCCCGGAGAACCGGTCGTCGGCGAGCCAGGCGCGGACGGCGCTCAGCGTCCGCTGAACGGTGGAGCGGACGGCCGCCGGCACGTCTTCGCCGAGTTCCGCCGGGACGGGGAGGACGACCACGTCGGGCACCGCCGTACCGGCCGCCAGCGCGTCCAGTGCGGCCTGCGGCGTGTCCGTGACGTCCAGCTCCGCCCAGGCGGGCGGCGTGGCGGTGCGCGGCGCGGGCGTCAGCCACTCCACCCGGAGCAGCGACTCGTGGTGTCCGGCGCCGGCCGATTCGAGCTGCTTGGCGGAGACCGGGCGGGAGACCAGCGTCTCCACCGAGGCGACCGGCGCGCCCGTCCCGTCGGCGACCGTGATCGACGACAGCTCGTCGCCCTTCATCCGCTGGATCCGGACCCGCAGCCGCGAGGCGCCGACGGCGTGCAGCCGCACCCCGGTCCAGACGAACGGCAGGAGCGTCTCGCCCTGCTCGGCCAGCAGGTCGGCGTGCATCGCCGCGTCCAGCAGGGCGGGGTGCAGGCCGAACAGGGCGGCGTCGGCCGTGGCCTGCTCGGGCAGGGCGACCTCGGCGAACACCTCGTCGCCGCGCCGCCAGGCCGCCTTCAGTCCCTGGAAGACGGGGCCGTAGGCGTAGCCCCGCTCCAGGAGCCGCTCGTAGGCGCCGTCCACCTCGACCGGCCGGGCGCCCGGGGGCGGCCATTCGGTCAGCTCGGCGGCCTGCGCGGGCAACCGGCCGGCCGCCGGGCGGACCACGCCGCCGGCGTGCCGGGTCCAGTCACCGGTCCGCGCGTCGTCCCGCCGGGAGTACACGCCGACCGTGCACGCCCCGGACTCGTCGGGTGCTCCCACGACGACCCGGAGCGTGACTCCGCCCTGCTCCGGCACCACCAGCGGCGCCTCCAGCGTCAACTCCTCCAGCAGGTCGCAGCCGACCTCGTCACCGGCCCGCACGGCCAGCTCGACGAAGGCGGTGCCGGGCAGCAGCACCCGGCCGAGCACGTCGTGGTCGGCGAGCCAGGGGTGCGTGCGCAGCGAGAGGCGGCCGGTCAGGACGACGCCCTGGTCGCCGGGGAGGGTGACGACCGCGCCCAGCATCGGGTGGTCCGTGGCGAGCTGGCCGAAGGCGGTCGCGTCGCCGCCGGGAGCCGTCGCCTCCAGCCAGTAGTGCCGGTGCTGGAAGGCGTAGGTCGGCAGCTCCACCCGGCGCGCCCCCGACCCGGCGAACAC
>NZ_BAAAUT010000127.1:0-3718 GCF_039534085.1 Planomonospora alba | reverse complement strand
CGCTCCGCCTGCGCCCGCAACGCCTGCGCGCTCCGGCCCGAGACCACCCACGGCAGCACGGGCAGCGCCGGCGGTGCGGCGGCCCGGTCGGCGTCCGCCTGCTCCGGCTGCCCGTCGGGCGCGTCCGAGACGATCAGGTGCGCGTTCGTGCCGCTCACCCCGAACGACGAGACACCGGCCCGGCGCGGACGGTCGCTGCGGGGCCAGTCCACGGGTTCGGTCAGCAGCCGCACGTCCCCGGCGGACCAGTCGACGTGCGAGGTGGGCTCGCTGACGTGCAGGGTCTTGGGCAGCACGCCGTGCCGCAGCGCCATCACCATCTTGATGACGCCGCCGACGCCCGCCGCCGCCTGGGCGTGGCCGATGTTCGACTTGATCGACCCGAGCCAGAGCGGCCGGTCGCGGCCCTGGCCGTAGGCGGCGATGAGCGCCTGCGCCTCGATCGGGTCGCCGAGCGCGGTCCCGGTGCCGTGGCCCTCGACGGCGTCCACGTCCGCCGGGGTGAGCCGCGCGGCGGCCAGCGCCTGGCGGATGACCCGCTGCTGCGAGGGACCGTTCGGCGCGGTCAGCCCGTTGGACGCGCCGTCCTGGTTGACGGCCGAGCCCGAGATGACGGCCAGCACCCGGTGGCCGTTGCGGCGGGCGTCCGACAACCGCTCCAGCAGCAGGATTCCGGCGCCCTCCGCCCATCCGGTGCCGTCGGCGTCCTCGGAGAACGGCTTGCAGCGGCCGTCGGGGGCCAGACCGCGCTGCTTGCTGAAGGCGACGAACGGGCCGGGTGTGGACATCACCAGCACGCCTCCGGCGAGGGCGAGGTCGCACTCGTCCCGGCGCAGCGCCTGGCAGGCGACGTGGAGGGCGACGAGGGAGGAGGAGCACGCGGTGTCGATCGTCATCGCGGGGCCTTCGAGGCCGAGGGTGTAGGACACCCGGCCGGAGATCACCGCGGCCGAGCTGCCCGTGCTCAGGTACGCCTCGGTCGCCTCGGGCATCAGGCCCATCAGGCTCATGTAGTCCTGGCCGCCGGAGCCGGTGAAGACCCCGGTACGGCTGCCGCGCAGCGTCTCCGGGTCGATGCCCGCCCGCTCCAGCACCTCCCACGACAGTTCCAGCGCGAGCCGCTGCTGCGGGTCCATCGCCAGCGCCTCGCGGGGCGAGATGCCGAAGAAGCCCGGGTCGAAGCCGGCCACGTCCTCGACGAACCCTCCTTCGTGCACGTAGCTGGTGCCGTGCCGGTCCGCGTCACCGGCCTGGAGCTCATCGGTGTCCCAGCCCCGGTCCGCCGGGAACTCGCCGATGGCGTCGCGGCCCTCGGCGACCAGCCGCCACAGGTCCTCGGGCGACCGCACGCCGCCCGGGTAGCGGCAGCTCATCGCGACGATCGCGATCGGCTCCCGCTCCCCGGCCTCGACCTCGCTCAGCCGCTGGCGCGTCTGGTGAAGGTCGGCCGTGACCCGCTTGAGGTAGTCGAGAAGCTTGTCCTGATCCGCCATCAGACCCTCACAAGTCGCTTGTCCGGACGGGCGCCTCTGGTCCGGCGAGCCCGAGCTCTCTGTCGATGAAGTCGAAGACGTCGTCGGCCGTCGCGGCCTCCAGCCGCTCGGCGACCGCCGTCCCGTCGGCCGCGCCGAGCCGGTTGAGCACGGCCCGCAGCCGGGTGACGATCTGCGCGCGTTCGATCTCCGCGCTGGAAAGGGAGGCCACCATCGCCTCGAGCCGGTCGAGTTCGGCCTCCACCGGGTCGCCCGCGTCCGGGCAGAGCTCGGCGCGCAGGTGGTCGGCGAGCGCGGCGGGGGTGGCGTAGTCGAAGACCACCGTGGTCGGCAGCTTCCTGCCGATCGCGGCGCTGAGCCGGTTCCTGAAGTCGACGGCCGTGACGGAGTCGAAGCCGAGTTCCTTGAATGCCCTGCGGGGTTCGACCGTCGCCGCGCCGTCGTACTCCAGCACCGCGGCCACCTGGGCGCGCACCAGGTCGAGCAGGACCCGGGAGCGTTCGGCCTCCGGCATGCCGGCCAGCCGTCCGGCCAGGTCGGAGTCGCGCGGCGCCGCGTCGGCGGGGTCGCCGTCCAGGATCGCCCGGACCTCCGGCAGCGCGTCCAGCAGCGGGCGCGGCCGGGAGAGCACGTAGGCGGGGACGAAGCGCTCCCAGTCGATGTCGGCCACGACCAGGTGGCTCTCGCCGTGGTCGAGGGCCTGCTGGAGCACGCCGACCGCCGGTGCCGGGTCCAGCGAGCGCAGGCCGAGGCGGCGCGCGTGGACCTCGGTGTCCGCGTCGACCATCCCGCCGCCGCCCCACGTGCCCCAGGCGATGGACGTGGCGGCGAGCCCGCGGGACCGGCGCCGCTGCGCGAGGGCGTCGAGGAAGGCGTTGGCTCCGGCGTAGGCGGCCTGCCCGGCGCTGCCCCACACGGCGGCGCCGGAGGAGAACAGGATGAACGCGTCCAGGTCACCGGTCAGCTCGTCGAGGTTCACCGCACCGGCGATCTTGGCTCGGCCGATCTCGGCGTAGTCCTCGATCGACATGTCCGCCAGCCGTACCGGGTCGTGCATGACGCCGGCGGCGTGGACGACTGCGGCCGGCGGCTCGGGCAGCGAGGCGAGCAGCGCGGCCAGCGCCTCCCGATCGGCGACGTCGCACGCCGCGACGGTCGTCCGGGTGCCGAGGGCGTCCAGCTCCGCGGCGAGCTCGGCGGCGCCCTCCGCCGCCGGGCCGCGACGGCTGGTCAGCACCAGGCGCTCGGCTCCGCCGGCGGCCAGCCAGCGGGCGACGTGCGCGCCGATCCCGCCGGTCCCGCCGGTGACGAGCACGGTCCCCCGGGGTCGCCACGGGCGGGACGGCTTCGCGCCGCCCCGGGGGGCGCGGACCATGCGCCGGGCGAGGATCCTGCCGTCGCGGACGGCGAGCTGGTCCTCGCCGCCGGCGGGGGCGGTGACGACGTCGCAGAGCAGCCGGAGGTCCCGGTCACCCGCTCCGGCGGGCAGGTCGACCAGTCCGCCCCAGGTGCCGGGGTGGTCGAGGGCCAGCACCGTGCCGAGGCCCCAGACCGCCGCCTGGAACGGGTCGGCGGGCTCGTCCGAGTAGGTGACGGCCTGCGAGGTGACGCACCAGAGCGGGGCCCGCACGCCCGCCGCCTCCAGCGCCTGCACCAGGGAGATCGTGGCGGCCGTGCCGCGGGAGAGCGTGGGATGCGCGGGGTACGGCTCGGCGTCGAGCGCCAGGAGCGAGAGCACGCCCGCGAGGGGTCCGGCCGGCAGCCGTCCGGCCAGGTCACCGGCGTCGGCTCCGGTGAGCTCGACCGGCACGACCGTGGCGCCGCGCGCGGCGAGCGCGTCGATCGCGGGGTGGTCGCCGTACCCGGCGGGGACGGCGACCAGCCAGGTGCCGGCCTGCTCCCCGCCCGCCGTCCCCGGCACCGGCACCGGCTCCCAGACGGTCCGGTAGCGCCAGGTGTCGGTGACCGAGCGCTCGCGGTTCCTGCGGTGCCAGGCGGACAGTCCCGGCAGGACCTCGCCCAGGGGCTCCGGTTCGACGCCGAGCTCTTCGGCGAGGGAGGACAGGTCGTTCTCCTCGACCGCCTGCCAGAAGGCCGTGTCCACCGGGTCCGTGCCCGGCTGCGCGGGCTGGGAGCCCTGCTGGGCGGCGTTGACCAGGAAGTCCGGCGACCAGTAGCGCTTGCGCTGGAAGGCGTAGGTCGGCAGCTCCACCCGGCGCGCCCCC
>NZ_BAAAUT010000126.1:0-4114 GCF_039534085.1 Planomonospora alba | reverse complement strand
AGCGGTGGGTGCAGTCATGCCGCCGCGAGCTGCTCGACCGCTGCCTGCTGTGGAATGAGAGCCATCTGCGGCACGCTCTACGGGAGTACGAGCGCTTCTACAACCGGCACCGTGCCCATCAGGCACTGGATCAAGCGGCCCCGCTGCGCGCCGTCCCGGACCCGATCACGGATCCGACGCGACTCGCCGAGCTGAGCGTCCGCAGACGGGACCGGCTCGGCGGAGTCCTCCACGAGTACTCACATGCCGATTGAACTGCACGGATGTAATTTTCGGCAGGCGCACGTACCGCGACAGGCGAGCAACCACCGAGCAAACATGGGCCCTTGACCATCGCCCACCCGCGGGGATGGTTCAGGCGACCTTGACGGTGTGGTCGCCGAAGTCGGCCACCACGTCCAGCGTGCCGCCCAGAGCGGTGACGTAGGAACGCAGGGCGTCCAGGCCGCCGATCTGGCCGTGCTCGATCTGGGACACGCGCGCCTGGGAGACGCCCATGCGTTCGGCCAGGAGCTTCTGGGAGATGCCCAGGCGTTTGCGCATCTCGGCGAGCTGGGTGCCGCGCAGTTCCGCCCGGAGCTGCTCACGGCTGGCCTCCCGGGCGGCGACGCGCTCGGGGGAGTCCCACTCGGGATCGATCTCACGGATCTTGGACTTGGTGTCGGACCACTTCACGAACTCGCTCATCAGCCTTCCTCCTCCTTCTCGGCGCGGTATGCGGCGTAGCGTTCCTCCGCCAAAGGGATCGCCGTGCGGTACCACCGGTTCCATTCCCCTGCTTTGTCGCCGGCGATAAGCACGACGGCTGGCAATCCCCTCGACTCGTAGAGACTCCCATCTAGTGATCTTGCGCTTTTAGGATCTTGCTCGTGCGCCGCGCGCTCTCAGGGGCAGGCCCTGGCCTGCCCGCTCTCCTGCCCCACGGGGCCGTAGAGGCTCCGGGGTCAAAGACGGCCACAGGCCGTCGCACAGCGATCGCGGCAGCGACCCTTGAGGCCGGAGCAGACGGCCCCGTACCCTGCGCGGCGCACTCCCGGCCCGGCCGCGCCGCGGCCCTGCGTGCGCGCCGCGCCTCCTTCTTCGCCGCGCTCGCGGCACGGATACGCTGCTGAACAGCCGAATCCAGCCGCTCGAACTCAACCGGCGGGCGCAACCCGTCGGCACTGTGCAGCCGCACATGGTTGAAGTCGTCGATCCACGCCGCGACCGCCGTACGCGCCTCGGCCCGGCTCGCGAACGGCCCGGCACGCAGCACCTCGAACTCCATGCTGGAAAACAAGGACTCGGCCGCGGCGTTGTCCAGAGCCGATCCGGCCCGGCCCATCGACTGCACCACGCCCATCCGCGCGCACGCCGCCCGAAACAGACCCGCGGTGTACTCCGATCCCTGGTCGGTGTGGAACCTCACCCCGGCCACACCGCCACCGCGGACCGCGACCGCCATCTGCAGCGCCCGCATCGCCAGGACCGCATCGCCAGGACCGCGCCCTTGCGCTCGTCCATCGCGAACCCCAGCACCCGCCGGGAGAACAGATCCTGCACCGCCGCCAAGAACAGCTTGCCCTCCGCGGTGGGGATCTCGGTGCCGTCCCCGCACCAGCGCACATCAGGCGCGGGCGCGGAAAAGTCCCGCCGGACATGGTCGGCGGCACGCCAGCGCCCCCGGCCCGGACGGGTCGTGCCCGCCCGCCGCCTGCACGGCCGGGCCACCAGTCCCTGCTCCCGCATGATCTGCGCGACCGTGTTGTCCGACACCCGCCGGCCCCGCCGCCGCAGCCGCTCGGCGATCCGGGGCGAGCCATCAGCGCCCTTGCGCTCGGTGAACACCGCCGCCACCGCCCCGGCCAGGAGCCGCCGCCGGCACTCGCGTCCGCTGGGACCGTCGCGGCGCCGCCACTTGTAGAACCAGGCGGGCGAGACGCCCACCGCCCGGCAGGCCACCACGTGCGGCACGTGGTGGACGGTCCTCTGAGCGGCGATGAAGCGGGCCAGGCTCACCGCTGCGTCGCTTCCTTGCCCCAGAGGACGACACTGCGCTTGAGCACATCACGCTCCATCCGCAGCTCGGCGTTCTCCCGGCGCAGCCGGACCAGCTCAGCCCGTTCATCGGCGTCCAGGTTGCCGTTCGCCTGCCGCTGGCGGGCCATGTTCACCCAGTTCGCCAGGGTGCCTTCCTTGATGCCCAGGTCCCGGGCCACCTGCGCGATCGATGTACCGGTCTCCTCGACGATCCGGACCGCGCCCTCCCGGAAGTCCGGGTCGAACCTCCGTCGCTTCTCAGCCATCGCCCTGTCCTCCTCATAGCACGTTACGAGGGGAAACTCATCAAGCCCTACGTGATGGATTTTGAAGCGGTAGAGGATCATGGAAGCACTCACGACGTGACAGCCGTGACGGCGGAACGTAGGGAAGGACCTCGGGCAAGCCTCGGGGCCCTTCACCATGTGCGGGGGTTGATCCTGAGGCCGGGTGTGGATCTCCTACGTGATCTCGTAGGTCAGCACCGACTTGGGGGGGCTTGGGCAGTGCTTCGGGAGCGCGGATCCTGCTTCTGAGGTGCGCGGAACCGTTCCGTCAGCGTCCGGAATCCTGGTGCTGACCTGGTCGGACGGGCCTGGTCCCATTCCGCGTATGTTCCGCGACCAGTGGCAGGCAGCTGCATCCGGCTGCATGTGCCGGGGGAAGTGACCAGGAACGAAGGCCCAGGTCAGCGCCTAAGTTCCTGCTCACGACTGGTAGGGCGCCTGGGACTCGAACCCAGAACCTACGGATTAAAAGTCGGTTTGATCAATGACGTCTGCTGCCGCGGCGTACCGTCTCGTGCCGTTCTGTCCGTCGGCGTCCCCGCCGGTCTGCCGGGTGCTGTCACCGTGTGCCGTGCCGTACCGCGACAGGCGAGCAACCACCGAGCAAACATGGGTCCTTGACCATGGACCGTATCGGGGTAAGGCGGCCTTCACGGTGTGATCGCCGAAGTCGGTCGCGCTGATGGCTTGCCCGTGTGGGGTTGCGTCATCAAAGAGGTGGGACTCCGGCGGAAATGTCACACTGGAGGCATGGACAGGGCGCTCAATTACGCGAACATCCGCCCGTATGCGGTTCCCCGCGCTCTGGAGGAGCTGACCGGGCCTGCGGACGGGATCGTCACGCTGCCCGGCTGGCTGGACTGGAGCCCGCGACGCTCCTACGACCTGTCCGATCCGGTGGCGCTGCGGGTGATGTACGAGCAGGTGATCCAGGAAGGCCGAGAGCAGGATCTCAAGGCGTACCTGAACGCCGATCTGCTGGTCCGCATCTGGCCTGATCTGATCTTGCCGGTGCGGGTCCGCCGGCTGTGGGAGTCGCGGTTCACCGGGCTGCGTGACCGAGCCGCGTGATGGACCCTTTCCACCGACGACTGATTGAGATCGGTCTCAGCGTCGCCGATCAGTACGGCTTCGCGCTGGCCGGTGGTTACGCGGTGCAGGCGTACGGGATCGTGGAGCGGCCCAGCGAGGACGTCGATCTGTTCGGCGCGCTGGACATGGACTGCCCGGCGGCGGCGGACCAGGTGGCCGAGGCGTACCGAACAGCCGGGTACCAGGCTGAGATCTTGCAGAGCACTGAACGGTATGTCCGGATGTGGATCTCTGAGCGTGGCACAGGTCATGGCTGCAAGGTCGAGGTCGTCGCGGACGTGCGCTTTCAGTCGCCGGTGCGGATGGAGATGGGCCCGGTCCTCCATCCGGATGACGTCGCGGCCGGGAAGACCGAGGCGTTGTTCAATCGCGCGCTCGCTCGTGACTTCATCGATGTGGACGCGCTCGTGGAGTCGGGCCGGTACACGCGTGATCAGCTTCTGGACCTGGCCGCTCGCCGGGATGCCGGGTTCGATCGGGAGGTGTTCGCGGAGATGCTGGCGTACGTGCGCCGCCGTACCGATGAGGAGTTCGCCGTGTACGGCGTCGATGCGATCGAGGCTGAGGCCATCCGGGAGCGCTTCGGCGAGTGGGAGAAGGAGCTGCGGAAGAGCGAATGATCGCTTTCCGGGTTCGGGGTGGGAAGTTCCGATGGCGCCTCTGCGCCTGCCGATAATGTCATCCGGCCAGGTCATGGGCTTGCTGGGGATCTCCTG
>NZ_BAAAUT010000125.1:0-4155 GCF_039534085.1 Planomonospora alba | reverse complement strand
TGAGGCGGAGGGGGCCGGGGTCGGTCCGGTGGACCCGACCCCGATCATGCACTGGCTGGCCGAGGCCGGCGGGCCGATCGGCGCCTTCAGCCAGACGGTGGTGCTGCGGGTCCCGCCGGGTCTCGGGGTGGAGGCGCTGACGGCGGGGGTGCAGGCCGTAGTGGACCGGCACGACGCGCTCCGGCTGGTCTGCCCGGGGATCGGGGCGCTGCGCGGGGACGGTCCGGGAGGGCTGGAGGTGCTGCCGGTGGGGGCGGTGCGGGCGGCCGGGTGCGTGCGCCGGGTGGCGGCCGACGGTGCTCCGGTGGACGGAGCGGACGGACCCGGGGGCCAGGACGCCTGGGCGCGGACGGTGGCCGAGGAGGTGGCGCGGTCGCGGGCGGAGCTGGACCCGGCGGCCGGGCGGATGGTGCGGGTGGTGTGGCTGGACGCGGGTCCGGAGGCGTCGGGCCGGCTGGTGGTGACGGTGCACCACCTGTCGGTGGACGGGGTGTCGTGGCGGATCCTGCTGCCGGACCTGTTCACCGCCTGGCAGGCGGCGAGCAGGGGACGGGTTCCGGAGCTGCCGCCGGTGCCGACCTCGTTCCGCACCTGGGCGCGGGCGCTGCGCGCCGAGGCGGAGACCAGGACGGGCGAACTCGACGCCTGGATCGACGTCCTCGACGGCCCCGACCCGCGCATCGGCCGCCGGCCGCTCGACCCGGACAAGGACACTGCCGCGACCGTCCGCACGCTGCGGCTCACGCTGCCGCCCGAACGGACCGAACCGCTGCTCACCACCGTCCCGGCGGCCTTCCACGGCCGGACCCTCGACGTGCTGCTCACCGGGCTCGCCCTGGCCGTGGCGCACCGGCGCAGGAAGCACGGCGGGCGGGGCACCTCCGTCCTGCTCGACCTGGAGGGCCACGGCCGCGAGGAGATCGCCGGCGGCCACGACCTGTCCCGGACCGTCGGCTGGTTCACCACCGTGTACCCGGTCCGGCTCGACGCGGGCGCCACCACCTGGGCCGACGAGCGGACCGTCACCCAGGCGGTCAAGCGGGTCAAGGAGCAGCTGCGGGCGGTCCCCGGCAACGGCCTCGGGTACGGCCTGCTCCGCCACCTCCACCCGGGCGGCGCCGCGGAACTGGCGGAGCTGCCCCGGCCGCAGATCGTCTTCAACCACCTCGGCCGGGTCACCGCCGGCGAGGGCGACTGGACCGTGGTCCCGGCCGAACTCGGCGGCCACGACCCGGAGATGCCGGTGGCCCACGTACTGGAGATCAACACGACCGTCCACGACCGCCCGGACGGCCCGCACCTGGAGGCCGTCTGGTCCTGGCCGGACGGGGTGCTCACCGAGGCGGAGGTCGAGGAACTGGCCGAGACCTGGTTCGACGCGCTCGGCGGGCTGGCCGCGCACGGCTCCGGCGGGCACACGCCGAGTGACCTCCTGGTCGAGCTGGACCAGGACGAGATCGACCGCATCCGGGCCGCATGGGAGGGACGATGACGCAGGTCCAGGACATCCTTCCGCTCTCGCCGCTGCAGCGGGGCCTGTTCTTCCACGCCCTCCACGACGAGCACGACGTCTACACCGCGCAGGTGACGCTCGACCTCGACGGCCCGCTCGCCGCGGACCGGCTGCGGCGGGCCGCCGGGCGGCTGCTGGAGCGCCACGCCAACCTGCGCGCCGGCTTCTGGCACGAGGACCTCAGCCGGCCAGTCCAGATCGTCCCCGACCGCGTCGCCCTCCCCTGGCGCGAGATCGAGAGCGCGGACCCCGACCGGGTGGCCGCCGAGGAGCGGGAGCGTCCCTTCGACCTGACCCGGCCGCCGCTGCTCCGCTTCACCCTGGTCCGGGTCGCGCCCGGCAGGCACCGGCTGATCCTCACCAACCACCACATCCTGCTGGACGGCTGGTCCACCCCGCTCCTGGTCACCGAACTGCTCGCCCTCTACCTGGGCGTGGAGGCCGCGCCCGCACCGCCGTACAAGGACTACCTGGCCTGGCTGGCCCGGCAGGACCGGGACGCGGCGGGCCGGGCGTGGGAGCGGGCCCTGGACGGGGTGGACGGGCCGACGCTGGTCGCGCCCGCGGTCGCAGGCGCCTCCGCCGTCCCGCCGCAGCGGGCCCACCTCGAACTGGACGCGCGGCTGACGAAGACCCTCACCCGGACGGCCCGCCGCCACGGCGTCACGGTCAACACCGTGCTCCAGGCGGGCTGGGGCGTCCTGCTCTCCCGGCTCACCGGCCGCGACGACGTGGTGTTCGGCGCGGTCGTCTCCGGCCGCCCGCCGGAGCTGCCCGGCGTCGAGCGCATGGTCGGCCTGTTCGTCAACACCGTCCCGGTCCGGGTACGGCTCCGTCCCGATGAGCCGCTCGGCGAGCTGCTGGCCCGCCTCCAGGACGAGCAGGCCGAGCTGCTGCCCCACCACCACCTCGGCCTGACCGAGATCCACCGCGGCGCCCTGTTCGACACCGTCACCGTGCTGGAGAACTACCCGTTCGACCCGGACGCGGCCGGCGCCTCCCTCGGCGACCTCCGGCTCACCGGGTTCGGCTCGACCGACGCCCACCACTACCCGCTCGCGCTGGCCGCCGTGCCCGGCGAACGGCTCCTGCTCCGCCTGGACCACCGGCCCGACCTGTTCACCGCGGAAGAGGCGGAACGCCTGCTCGGCCGCCTGCGGCACCTGCTCACCGCGGTCGCCGCCGCACCGGACACCCCCGTCGGCGACCTCGACCTGCTCCAGGAGGACGAGCGGCGGCGGATCGTCCAGGAGTGGAACGCCACCGGCGACCCGGTGCCGCGCCGTACGCTGCCGGAGCTCTTCGAGGCGGTGGCGGCGCGGGACCCCGGCGCGACCGCGCTGGTGGACGGTGCGACGACCCTCACCTACGGCGAGCTGAACGCCCGCGCCGACCGGCTGGCCCGGCTGCTGCGACGGCGCGGCGCCGGACCCGAGCAGGTGGTCGCGCTGCTGCTGCCGCGCTCGGCCGGCCTGGTCGTCGCGGTGCTGGCCGTGGCCAAGACGGGCGCGGCCTACCTGCCGGTGGACCCCGGCTACCCCGCCGAGCGGATCACCATGATGCTCGACGACGCCTGCCCGGCCCTGGTGGTCGGCGAGGAACTCCTCGCCGCCGCGGACGTCTCCGCTCTCCCGGCCGAGGACCTCGGACCGGACGAGGTACGGCGCGACCTCCGGCATCCCGCCTACGTGATCTACACCTCGGGCTCGACCGGCCGCCCCAAGGGGGTGGTCGTCACCCACGAGGGCATCGCCGCGTTCGCCGAGTCGCAACGCGACCGGCTCCGGGTCGGGCCGGACAGCCGGGTGCTCCAGTTCGCCTCGCCGAGCTTCGACGCCTCGGTCATGGAGATGCTCATGGCCTTCGCCGCCGGAGCCGCCCTCGTCATCCCGCCCGAGGGCGTGTACGGCGGCGCGGAGCTGGCCGCGGCGTTGGAGGAGGCGCGCGTCACCCACGCGCTGATCCCCCCGGCGGCGCTGGCGAGCGTGCCCGCCGCCCCGCTGGAGGGTCTGCGGACCCTGGCGGTCGGCGGCGACGCCTGCGGCCCCGACCTGGTGGAGCGCTGGGCCCCCGGCCGGTTGATGGTCAACGCCTACGGCCCGACCGAGGCCACGATCGCCGCCACGGTGAGCGGCCCCCTGCGCCCCGGCGAGGTCCCGCCGATCGGATCCCCCGTCCGGGACGCCCGCGTCTACGTGCTGGACGCCTGGCTGCGGCCGGTGCCGGTGGGGGTGGCGGGGGAGCTGTACCTCGCCGGTCCGGGGCTCGCCCGCGGCTACCTCGGCCGCTCGGCGCTGACCGCGGAGCGGTTCGTCGCCTGCCCGTACGGCACGGGCGAGCGGATGTACCGGACGGGGGACGTGGTGCGCTGGCGCGGTGACGGGGTGCTGGAGTACCTGGGGCGGGCGGACGCGCAGGTGAAGATCCGGGGGTTCCGGATCGAGCCGGGCGAGGTCGAGGCGGCGCTGGCCCGGCATCCGCAGGTGTCGGCGGCGGCCGTGGTGGCGCGCGAGGACCGGCCGGGGGACCGGCGGCTGGTGGCCTACGTCGTGCCGGAGGTCCCGGGCGAGGAGCCGGACCCCGCCCTGGTGCGGGCGTATCTGGCGGGGGTGCTGCCGGAGTTCATGGTGCCGTCGGCGGTG
>NZ_BAAAUT010000124.1:0-4175 GCF_039534085.1 Planomonospora alba | reverse complement strand
TCCACCGCCTCGGTCAGCAGCTCCACCGCCCCGGCCGACCAGTCCACCTGCGGGGTCGGCTCGTCGAGATGGATGGTCTTGGGCAGCACGCCGTGCCGGAGGGCCTGGACCATCTTGATCACGCCGCCGACGCCGGCCGCGGCCTGGGTGTGGCCGAGGTTCGACTTCAGCGAGCCGAGCCGGAGCGGCTCGTCGCGGTCCTGGCCGTAGACCGCGATGACCGCCTGCGCCTCGATCGGGTCGCCCAGCCGGGTGCCGGTGCCGTGCGCCTCCACCACGTCCACCTCGGCCGGGGCGAGCCCGGAGGCGGCCAGGGCCTGGCGGATGACCCGCTGCTGGGCGGGGCCGTTCGGCGCGGTCATCCCGCTGGAGGCGCCGTCCTGGTTGACCGCCGAACCGCGCACCACGGCCAGCACTCGGTGGCCGTTGCGGCGGGCGTCCGACAGCCGCTCCAGCAGCAGCACGCCGACGCCCTCGGAGCAGCCGGTGCCGTCGGCCGCCGCGGAGAACGACTTGCACCGGCCGTCGGCGGCCATGCCCCGCTGCCCGCTGAAGTACACGAACATCTCCGGCGTGGCCATGATGGTCACGCCGCCGGCCAGCGCGAGCGTGCACTCGCCCTTCCGCAGCGCCTGGGCCGCCAGGTGCAGTGTCACCAGCGACGACGAGCAGGCGGTGTCCACGGTCACCGCCGGGCCCTCCAGGCCGAGGGTGTAGGCGACCCGGCCCGAGACGAGGCTGCCGTCGCTGGTGCCGGTCCCGTAGTCGTGGTACATGACGCCGGCGAAGACACCGGTACGGCTGCCGCGCATGGACGCGGGATCGATCCCGGCGTGCTCGAACGCCTCCCAGGAGGTCTCCAGCAGCAGCCGCTGCTGCGGGTCCATGCCCAGCGCCTCGCGCGGCGAGATGCCGAAGAAGTCCGGGTCGAACTCCGCGGCGTCGTACAGGAACCCGCCCTCGCGGGCGTAGGTCCTGCCCGGCGCGCCCGGCTCGGGGTCGTAGACGCCCTCGACGTCCCAGCCCCGGTCCGTGGGGAACGGCGCGACGGCGTCGGTCCCGTCCATCACCAGCCGCCACAGGTCCTCCGGCGAGGAGACCCCGCCGGGGTAGCGGCACGCCATTCCCACGATCGCGATCGGCTCGGTGGCCGCGGCCGTGAGCCGCCCGTTCTGCTGGCGGAGCCGTTCGTTCTCCAGGAGGGACTTGCGCAGGGCTTCAACGATCTTCTCGACGGATGTGTCCACGGTAACTTCCCATCACCTGGTCGAAGTGGAGTCGCTCTGCGCGAACGCGGCCCGGACGAGGTCGTCGACGGCCATCGACTTGATCATGTCGCTCTGGTCCTCGCCGCCGTCCACCGGCCGCCCCTCGTCGGCCCCCGCGAGCCGGAGCAGGGCGTCCAGCAGGCCCGCCTCGCGCATGCGGGCCAGCGAGATGCCTTCGATGGTCTTGCGGATCGACGCCTCCTCGGGATCCGCCGCGGGGGCGGCGGGGCCGAGGTCGGGGAGCAGCTCTCCCAGCAGGAAGGCCGCCAGAGCCTTGGGGGTCGGGTAGTCGAACATCAGGGTCGCCGGCAGCCGGAGCCCGGTGGCCGCACCGAGCCGGTTGCGCAGCTCGATCGCGGCCAGCGAGTCGAGGCCCAGCTCGGTGAAGCCGCGCCCGGGGTCGATGTCCCCGGGGTCGCTGTGCCGTACGGCCGCCACGTGGTCGCGGACCACGTCCAGCAGCACCCGCTCCCGCTCGTCGTCGCTCAGCCCGGCCAGGCGCTGCTCCAGGGTGGCGGCGTCGGCGACGGCGGTCGCCGTCACCCCCCGCCGCCCGGAGCTCACCGCCGTACGGCGGGGCTGCGTCCGCGCCAGGTCCCGCAGCAGCGCCGGGACCTCGTCGGCGGACGCCTGGAGCGCCGCCGCCTCCAGGCGGGTCAGCACCTGGACCGGTTCGTCGATCCGGAGCGCCTCGTCGAGCAGGGCCAGCCCCTCGGCGGCCGACATCGCGGGCATGCCCAGCCGGCTCATCCGCCGCAGGTCGGCGTCCACCACGCCGCCGCCGAGACCGGTCTTGACCTCCCACAGGCCGAAGGCGAGCGACGTGGCGGCCAGCCCCTGCTCGCGCCGGTGCACGGCCAGCGCGTCGAGGAACCGGTTGGCCGCCGCGTAGTTGCCCTGCCCCGCCCCCACGACCAGGCCCGCCACGGAGGAGAAGAGCACGAAGGCGGACAGCTCGCGGTCGCGGGTCAGCTCGTGCAGGTGCCAGGCGGCGTCCACCTTCGGACCGAACACCGCCTCGACCTGCTCCGCGGTGAGGGAGCCGATGAGCGCGTTGTCCATGACGCCCGCCGCGTGCACCACGCCGGTCAGGCCGGGCAGGCCCGCCAGCAGTCCGGCCAGCGCCTCGCGGTCCGACACGTCGCAGGCGGCGATCTCCACCTCGGCGCCCAGCGCCTCCAGCTCGGCGGCCAGCTCCGCCGCGCCGGGCGCGCCGGCACCCCGGCGGCTGGTCAGCACCAGGTGCCGGACGCCGTGCTCGGCGGCCAGGTGCCGGGCGACCACCGCGCCCAGGCCGCTGGTTCCGCCGGTGACGAGCACCGTGCCCTGCGGGTTCCACGGAGCGGTCTCCCGCGCGCTCGCCTCGGCGGCCTTGGCCAGCCTCGGCAGGAGCAGCCTCCCGTCGCGCACGGCGAGCTCCGGCTCTCCCGACGCCACCGCGGCGGGCAGCGACCGCCCGCCGGCCGCGTCGAGGTCGGCCAGGACGATCCGGCCGGGGTTCTCCTCCTGGGCCGCGCGGACCAGGCCCCACACGGTGGCCTGGGCCGGGTCGGCGAGCTCCTCGCCGGGAGCCGCGGCGACCGCGCCGCGCGTGGCCACCACCAGCCGGCCGCCGGTGAACCGCTCGTCGGCCAGCCAGTCCCGCAGCACGCCGAGCACCCGGTGGGTCGCGGTCCGGGCCGCGACCGGGACGGGGCCGTCACCGGACGGGCCGACCGGGAGCACGACCACGTCGGGCCGGGCCCCGTCCAGCGCCGCCAGGTCGGGCACCGCGCGGGCGCCCAGTTCCCCGGCCAGGCCGGAGGCGTCGCCGCCGACGACCGCCCAGGAGCCCGGTGCCGGCGCGGTGACCGGCTCCTCCGCGGGCCTCCACTCGATCCTGAACAGCGACTCGCGCCGCCCGCTGCCCGCGACGGCCGCGGCGTTCACCTTCTCCGCGGTGACGGCCCGCACGACGAGCGATTCCACCGAGGCCACCGGGGTGCCCGTGGCGGCGTCGACCAGTTCCAGCGAGCACGCGTGCGAGTGGGCCGCGGGGTCCCTGCGGGCGGAGACGATCCGGACCCGCAGCGCCGAGGAGCCCGACGCGTGCAGTGAGACCCCTTCCCAGGCGAACGGGAGCTGGGTGCCTCCGGTCGCCTCGGGACCCGCCTCGTCGAGGAAGTCGGTGGCGCTCAGCGCCGCGTCCAGCAGCGAGGGGTGCAGTCCGAAGCCCGCGGCGTCGCCCTTGGCCTCCTCGGGCAGGGAGACCTCGGCGAAGATCTCGTTGCCGCGCCGCCAGACGGCCTTCAGGCCCATGAACATCGGGCCGTAGCCGTACCCCTGGCTGGACAGGTACTCGTAGACGTTGCTGATGTCCACGCGCTCCGCGTCCCGGGGCGGCCAGACGTCGATGCCGAGCGACTCCAGCGTCACGGGCGGCTTGGCGCCGGTGGCCAGCACGCCGGTGGCGTGCAGGGTCCACGGCGTGTGGGCCGGGGCCTCCTCCCAGCGGGAGTGCACGGTGAACGCGCGCCTGCCGGACTCGTCGGCGGCCTCCACCGCGATCTGGATCGCGACGCCGCCGCTGGTCGGCAGCGGCATGACGGCCTCGATGGTGAGTTCCTCCAGCAGGTCGCAGCCGACCTCGTCGCCGGCGCGCATGGCCAGCTCCACATATCCGGTGCCGGGCAGCACCACGACGCCCAGCACGTCGTGGTCGGCGAGCCAGGGGTGCGTCTCGACGGACAGCCGCCCGGTCACGACCACCCCGTCGGTGCCGGGGAGCGCGACCACCGACGAGAGCAGCGGGTGCCCGGCCGCGATCTGGCCGAGACCGGCAGGCTCGCCCGGTACGGCGGGCGGCGCCTCCAGCCAGTAGCGCTTGCGCTGGAAGGCGTAGGTCGGCAGCTCCACCCGGCGCGCCCC
>NZ_BAAAUT010000123.1:0-4524 GCF_039534085.1 Planomonospora alba | reverse complement strand
GGACCGGCGGGCCGGCCGGCGCCCCGGCGGGCGGGGCCGGCGGTCCCGCTCCCGCGGCGGAGAGCGCGGAGCGCACCGGGACGGGAGCGGGCGCCGCGGCCTGCGGGCCGGGCTCCGGTCCCGCCGCGGCCCGCGGATCCGCCAGGTCGATCGGCATGGTGGACTCGGGAGCCGTGCCGTCCATGACCGCCTGCAGGCCGAGCTGCACCTCCTGGGCGGACATGCGCGCCGCGGGGTCCTTCCTGAGCAGGCCCCAGATCACCGGGCCCAGCGCCCCGGCCCGCCGGAGCGGGGGCGGCGGCTCGTGCATGACCGCCGCCAGCGTCGCCAGCGGGTGGGCGCGCTGGAAGGGGGAGCGCCCCTCGACCGCCATGTACAGCGTCACGCCGAGCGACCACAGGTCGGAGGCGAACCGCGCGGGGCCGCCGTCCGCCCGCTCCGGCGCGATGAAGGCGGGGGTGCCGATCAGCGCCCCGGTCCTGGTCACCGAGGAGTCGCCCTCCAGCATCGCGATGCCGAAGTCGGTCAGCACGGCCCGGCCGTCGGAGGCGAGCAGCACGTTGTCCGGCTTGACGTCGCGGTGCAGCACCCCCACCCGGTGCGCGGCGACCAGCGCGCCGAGCACCTCCAGCCCGATCCGCGCCACCCGCGCCGGCGGGAGCGGCCCGTCCTCCCTGATCACGGCGCCGAGCGTGCGGGACTCCACGAGCTGCATCACGATCCAGGGCCGGCCCCGCTCCTCGGCCACGTCGTAGACCGTCGCCACGCACGGGTGGCCGATCCGCCCGGCGGCACGGGCCTCTCGGAGGGTCCGGACGGTGAAGGCCTCCCGCTCGGGCCCCGTCAGGTCGGGCGAGGGGACGACCTCCTTGACGGCCACGTCCCGGCCGAGCACCTCGTCCCGCGCCCGCCAGACCGTGCCCATGCCTCCCCTGCCGATGCGTTCCAGCAGCCGGTACCGGTGGGCGATGAGCTCCTGTGCGTCGGACATGAGCCTCCGACTACCCCGGATCCAAAGGGGTAATCCGGACCTTTCGCGCGGTCCACCGCGGAGGCTCCCCTCCGGACGCGGTCTCGTCCACGAACCGCGTGGTGTGCTCCGCGCGGGCGAACCGCGTCTCGCCCAGGCCGCCCCCGGCGGGCTGCCGTCGGAGTAGGCGCCGGGGAAGACCAGCCCGAACGCGGTCCGGCCGTCCGCGCCGACGAGCCGAGGGGCGCCGGTGCCGGCGTAGGAGACCACGCGGGCCTGGGGCAGCTCCGCCGCGACGGCCGCGAACGCCCTGCCGGCTGACCGCCAACGCGGGCCGGCTGGTCACCACGCGGCAGATCCTCGACCACGTGTGGGAGTACGACTTCGGCGGCAACGACGGCGTCGTGCAGACGTACATCAGCTACCTGCGCCGCAAGGTCGACGCCTGCGGCCCGCCGCTCGCCCGCACCGTGCCCCGCGTGGGCTACACGCTGCGCCTGCCCCGGGAGGACTGATGCCCCCGCCCGAACCCCGCCGTCGCCCTCCCCGCCGCCGGGGGCCCCGCCACCCCCGAGGACCCCGCCCGCACCGGCCCCGCCGGGCCGGGCGGGTCCCCCGGGCCCTGCGGCCCCGCCTCCCCGCGTCCCGGTCGTCTCCTCGGCGGCGGCCCTGGCCGGCCTGACCCTGCTCGCCGCCCACCTGGTCCGCCGGGGCCTGCGCCCGCTGGACCGCATCGTGGAGGCGGCGGCGGACATCGGCGCCGGTGCCTCGACCGCCGGATCGAGGCGGCCCCGGCCGCCGGCGAGGTGGGCAGCCTCGGCCACGCGCTCAACGCGATGCTCGGCCAGATCGAGGGGGCGTTCCGGGGGGCGGGAGGAGTCGCAGGAGCGGCTGCGGCGCTTCGTCGCCGACGCCCCCACGAGCTGCGCACGCTCGTCTTCGGGCGCTTCTACCGCGGCGGCCGCGTTCCCCGGGCCGCCGGGTCAGAGTCCGGCGTACCGCAGCGCCGCGGTGACGGCCGCCGCCGCCACCAGCACCACCAGGAACGGCGCGCGCAGCAGCAGCGCGACCACGGCGGCGCCCAGCCCGGCGGTGCGCGGCCAGTCGAGGCCCAGCGCCCGGCCCTCGGCGAAGGTCTGCACCGCGATCAGCGCGGCCAGCAGCGCCACCGGGACCAGTGCGGCGAAGCGCTGCACGCCCGGGTGGTCGAGCACCCGGCGCGGCGCCGACAGCCCGGCCAGCTTCAGCGCGTAGCAGCCCAGGGAGACGGCGAGCACGGCCTGCCAGACGGTCATCGCGGGCTCCTCAGCACGACGGCGAGCACGGCCGCGGCGGCCAGCAGCACGGGCACGCCCGCGGGGGTGAACGGGGTGGCGGCCAGCGCGACGGCCGCCCCGCCCGCCGCGATCGTCCTGAGCGTGCGGGTCTCGGGCCCGGACCCGGTCAGCCGGGGCCAGAGGATCGCCAGGAACGTCGCCGGGCCCACCACGTCCAGCCCGAACACCGCCGGGTCGGCCACCCGGGAGGTGCCCAGCGCGCCGAGCAGGGTCGTGGCGTTCCAGGTGAGGTAGAGGCTGACGAACGTGACGAGGAACCCGGTCCGGGCCGACTCGGCGTCCGGCTGGGCCAGGGTCACCGCGGTCGTCTCGTCGATCACCCCGTGGGCGACGGGGAGGCGGCGCCAGCCCCGGGCGCCGAGCAGGCCGGACAGGCGCAGGCCGTACAGGCCGTTGCGGACGCCGAGCAGCAGCGCGCCGGCCGCGCCCGCGGCGAGGCTGCCGCCGCCCGCCACGACGCCGGCCAGGGCGAACTGCGAGGCGCCGGTGAAGGCGAGCAGGCTCAGCACGCACGCCTGGGCCACGCTCAGCCCGGCGGTGACGGCGGCGGCGCCGAACGCCACCCCGGACAGGCCCACCGCGATCCCCACGCCCAGCCCGTCCCTGACCGCAGAGGAACGAGTGGTTGTTTCCATGCGAGTGAGGTTATGTCCGGTTCAGGGGTGGGTCTTGTACGTTCCTGCGCGCTGGTAGGCGGCCGGCGGCACCCCGACGACCCGCTTGAAGTGCCGGTTCAGGTGGGCCTGGTCGGTGAAGCCGACCTCCGCGGCGACCCGGGCGGGCGGCGTCCCGGCGTCGAGCAGCGCGCGCGCCCGCCGGACCCGCAGGGTGTTCAGATAGGTGTGCGGGGGCAGCCCGGTGGCCGCCTTGAACGCGCGGATCAGCGCGAACGGCCGCGCCTGCACGGCGCGGGCCAGGTCCTCCAGCGTCGGCGGGTCGACGAGGCGCTCGTGCAGGATCTCGCGGGCCAGCCGCACCGCGCGGTCGCCCGCGGCCGACGGCGGCCGGGGCGGCCGGCGGGCGGCGTGGTGGCGCACCAGCGCGCCGAAGGCCGTGCGGGCCAGGACGGAGGAGGCCAGGTCGTCGCCGCGCTCGGCCGCGGCGTGCGCGGCGCGCAGCAGGGAGGCGGCGTGCGGGGAGGAGACCACGGCCTCGGGGAAGTACGGCGTGCCCCGCCCGGCCAGCAGCTCCGCCGCGATGCCGGAGACCACCTCGACCGACGGGTAGAGCATCCGGTAGGCCCAGCCGTCCGGCACGCCCGCGTGGCCGGTGTGCACCTGCTCGGGGTCGACCAGGACCACCGCCCCGGCGCCGGCGCGGTGCCGCCCGCCCCGGTAGTCGAACTCCTCGACCCCGGACAGGATCACCCCGATCGCGTACTGCTCGTGCACGTGCCGGGTGAAGCGGTGCGTGACGTAGCGGGCCTTGAGCAGGTCCACGCCCGGCAGCGCCGGGTTCCGCCAGAACCGCGCGGCCTCCCTGCCGGGATCCGCGCTCATGGCCGGAACGTGTCGGTGAACCGCTCGAAGTACGTGCGGTCCCACCGGTCCTCGGGGCTCTCCCAGTAGATCGCGTACGGCGTGCCGTCCGCGGTGCGGAAGCCCCGGTCCAGCACGCGCATCGGCACGCCCTCGTCCGTGTAGGTGAACTCCCAGTCGGCGGCGGCCAGGCCCCGGTAGTTCAGCGGGGTGATGCCGATCCGGCGGTAGCCCTGCCGGTGCACGCTGATCACCTTCTCGACCTTCTCCCAGTGCTTGACCGGGTCGACCTCGGGGTCCTCGGTCGACTCGATCCACAGGAAGCTCGCCGCGCCCGGCGCCCGGAACTCCACCCGGTTGCGGTCGGCGGCGCGCTTGGCGCTCCAGTTCCGCGGGATCGCGACGGTGAAGCCCATCTCGGGGTCCTCGTACCATCGCCAGCCCTTCGGGAGCCGGCGCGCGGTGGAGGCGGGCGACGGCGTCGGGGCCGGGGTCGCCTGCGGCGTGCGGGCGGGCCCGGCGGAGCCCGCGGCGTCGCCGGCCGGCCGGTCCGCCGCCGCGGAGGTCCCGCCGTCGCGCAGGACGAACCAGCCGCCCACGCCGACGAGCACCGCGAGCACCGGCGCGCCCACCGCGAGCGCGACCTTCCCGAGCGACGGCAGGGAGGACGGCCCCCCGGGGAGCGGCCGATGCGGCCGGGCCCGGCGGGCCCGGCGGGACGGCCAGGCCCCGTGCGTGG
>NZ_BAAAUT010000122.1:0-4919 GCF_039534085.1 Planomonospora alba | reverse complement strand
CTGATGGAGCCGATGCTGGCCGACTTCCGCGCGGTCGCCGAGGGGTTGGCCTACGACGCCCCGCGCATCCCGGTGGTCTCCACGGTCACCGGCCGCCCGGCGACCGCCGCGGAGCTGTGCTCACCCGGCTACTGGACCGGGCAGATCCGCTCCGAGGTCCGCTTCCACGACGCGGTCCGCACCCTGGAGGAGGAGGGCGCCACGACCTTCCTGGAGATCGGACCGGACGCGGTGCTGTCCGGCATGGGCGCCCAGTGCGTCACCGGCGAGGCCGTCTTCGTCCCGGCGGTCAGGCGCGACCGGCCCGAGACGCGGGAGCTGGTGACCGCCCTCGCCCGGCTGTACGTGCGCGGGGCGCTCCCCGGCTGGGGGCCGTTCTTCACCGGCACCGGAGCGCGCCGGGTGGACCTGCCCACCTACCCCTTCCAGCGGCAGCGGTACTGGCTCGACGTCCCCGCGGTGAGCGGTGACGTGACCGAGTACGGCCAGGTCGCGGCGGACCACCCGCTGCTGGGCGCCGTCGTGCCGCTGCCGGACGCGGGCGGGGTGGCCCTCACCGGGCGCCTGTCCCTCGCCTCGCACCCGTGGCTGGCCGACCACACCGTGATGGGCGAGGTGGTCGTCCCCGGCACGGCCTTCGCCGAACTGGCGGTCCGCGCCGGGGACGAGACCGGCTGCGATCTGGTGGAGGAGCTCACCCTCGCCGCGCCGCTGGTCGTCCCGGCCCGGGGCGGCGTCGCCGTCCAGGTCGTGGCCGGCGCCGCCGACGACGAGGGGCGCCGCTCGCTCGCGGTCTACGCCCGGCCCGAGGACGCCGGAGAGGACGAGTGGACCCGCCACGCCACCGGGGTGCTCGCCGTGAGCGACGGCAGGCCCGTCGGCGCGCTGACCGAATGGCCGCCCCCCGGGGCCGTCCCGGTGGAACTGGGCGACCTCTACGGCCGCCTGGCCGACCTGGGCTACGGGTACGGCCCCGCCTTCCAGGGGCTGAAGGCGGTCTGGCGGCGCGGCGACGAGGTGTTCGCCGAGGTCGCCCTGGACGCCGAGGACGCCGGCCGGTACGGCCTGCACCCGGCCCTGTTCGACGCCGCCCTGCACGCGAACCTGCTCGGTGACGACCTGGACCGGCCGATGCTGCCGTTCGCCTGGAACGGCGTGCGGCTGCACGCGGCCGGAGCCTCCGCGCTGCGGGTGCGGATCTCCGCCCCGACCCCGGCCGCGGTGGCGGTGGAACTCGCCGACGCCACCGGCGCCCCGGTGGCGTCGGTGGAGTCCCTGGTGGCGCGGCCCGTCTCCGCCGAGCAGCTGGGCGCCGCGACCGGCCGCGGGAACACGCTCTTCCGGGTCGACTGGCAGCCGCTCCCGCAGGCCGCCGGGCCGGACGCCGCCGCGGCGCCGGACGCGTCCGCCCGGACCGGCGACCTGGCCGTGGTGGGCGGCACCCTGGAGTCCGCCGCCGACGCCCCCGTCTACCCGGACCTGGCGTCGCTGGCGGCGGCGGAGACCGTCCCCGGCCTGGTGCTCCTGCCCGTCCCCGTCTGGGGCGGCGACGTCCCGGCCGCGGTCAGGACCGCCGTCGGCCACGTGCTGGCGGCGCTGCGCGGCTGGCTCGCCGACGAGCGCTTCGCCTCCTCCCGCCTGGCCGTCGTCACCCGGAGCACGGCCGCGGGCCCGGCCCACGCGCCGGTCACCGGCCTGGTCAGGGCCGCGCAGGAGGAGAACCCCGGCAGGTTCCTCCTGATCGACCTGGACGGCGCCGAACCCGCAGAGGAGGCCCGCCTGCTCGCGGCGGCGGTCGCCTCCGGGGAACCGGAGACCGCGGTGCGCGGCGGTGACCTCCTGGTCCCGCGCTTCGCCCCCGTGGCAGGGACGCCGGACCCCGGCGGCACGCCGCCGTGGGATCCGGACGGCACCGTGCTGATCACCGGCGGCACCGGTGGACTGGGCGCGCTCGTCGCCCGCCACCTGGTGGCCTCCGGGAAGGCGCGCCACCTGCTGCTGGCCGGCCGGCGCGGGCTCGACGCCCCCGGCGCCGCCGGGATCCGAGAGGAGCTCACCGCGCTGGGCGCCGAGGTGACCGTCGCCGCCTGCGACGCGGCCGACCGGGAGTCCCTGGCCCGGCTGCTCGCCGCGGTCCCGGCCGCGCACCCGCTCACCGCCGTCGTCCACGCCGCCGGAGTGGTCGACAACGCGCTGGTCGGCGCGCTCACCCCCGAGCAGGTGGAGGCCGTGCTGCGGCCGAAGGTGGACGGCGCCTGGAACCTGCACGAGCTGGCCGGGGACGTGGAGGCGTTCGTGCTCTTCTCCTCCGCGGCCGGGCTGGTGCTCGGCGCCGGGCAGGCCAACTACGCGGCGGGCAACGCCTTCCTCGACGCGCTGGCCGAGCACCGCCGGGCGCACGGGCTGGCCGCCACGTCGCTCGCGTGGGGGCTGTGGGACGAGGAACGCGGCATGGCCGGGCTGCTCGACGAGGCGGGCCGCCAGCGCATGCACCGCATGGGCATGCCGCCCCTCGACCCGGCCGAGGCGCTCGCCCTGCTGGACGCCTCCCTCACCCTCCCGGAGAGCGTGCTGGCGCCGATCCGCTTGGACCTCGCGGTGCTGCGGGCCCGCGCCGACGGGGTGCCCGCCATGCTCCGCGGCCTCGTGCGCGCGCCGCAGCGCCGTACGGCCTCGGCCGGCGGGACGGGCCGGGACGCGGGCGGGCCGTCGCTGGCCGAGCGGCTGGCCGGGCTGCCCGACGCCGAACGCGACCAGCTCCTGCTGGAGACGGTGCGCAAGCACGTCGCCGCGGCGCTCGGCCACGCCTCCGCCGCCTCGATCGACCCCCGGCGCGCCTTCCAGGAGCTCGGCTTCGACTCGCTGTCGGCGGTGGAGCTGCGCAACATGCTGGGCGCCGCCACCGGGCTCCGGCTGCCCGCGACGCTGGTCTTCGACTACCCGACGCCCGAGGCCCTGGCCGAGCACATCAGAGCCCGCATCGACCCCGGGCCCGCCGACGCGGCCCGCCCCCTGCTCGACGAGGTCGACCGGCTGGAGGAGGCCCTGTCCCGGGCCACCCCGACGGACGGCGAGCACGCCAGGATCACCGCCCGGCTGGAGGCCCTGCTGCGGGACTGGCGCGACATCCGTTCCGGTACGGAGGCCGTACCGGAACGGGACCTGACAGCGGCTACGGACGACGAACTCTTCGCGGTCCTCGACAACGAACTGGGTATCCGATGAACGAAGCACGCCCGACGGCCGGCGACGACAAGCTCCGCGACTACCTGCGGCGGGCCACGGCCGAGCTGCAGCAGACCCGCACCCGCCTGCGAGCGCTGGAGGACAGGGAGCGCGAACCCATCGCCATCGTGGCCATGAGCTGCCGCTACCCCGGAGGGGTCACCTCCCCTGAGGAGCTGTGGGACCTGGTGGCCCGGGGCGTGGACGCGACCTCCGACTTCCCCGCCGACCGCGGCTGGGACGTCGACGGCATCTACGACCCCGAGCCCGGCACACCGGGCAGGACCTACACCCGCAGGGGCGGGTTCCTGCACGACGCGGCCGACTTCGACGCCGAGTTCTTCGGGATCAGCCCCCGCGAGGCCGCCGTCGCCGACCCGCAGCAGCGACTGCTGCTGGAGACCGCCTGGGAGGTCTTCGAACGCGCGGGCATCGACCCGCGGTCGGTCCGGGGGAGCCGGACCGGTGTGTTCACCGGGCTGATGTACAACGACTACTCGGGCGGCCAGCCGGGCGGCAGCCTCGTCTCCGGCCGGGTCGCCTACACCCTCGGTCTGGAGGGCCCGGCGGTGACCGTGGACACCGCGTGTTCGTCGTCGCTGGTCGCGCTCCACCTGGCGGCCCAGGCGCTGCGGCAGGGCGAGTGCACGCTCGCACTGGCCGGCGGCGTCGCCGTGATGGGCACCCCCGACATGTTCGTCGAGTTCAGCCGGCAGCGCGGCCTGTCCCCGGACGGCCGCTGCCGGTCCTTCTCCGCGGCGGCCGACGGCACGGCGTGGTCGGAGGGCGTCGGCGTGCTGCTGCTGGAGCGGCTGTCGGACGCCCGCCGCAACGGCCACCGGGTGCTCGCGGTGATCCGCGGCTCGGCGGTCAACCAGGACGGCGCGTCCAACGGGCTGACCGCGCCCAACGGCCCCTCCCAGCAGCGGGTGATCGAGCAGGCGCTGGCCGCCTCCGGGCTCGCCCCGGCGGACGTGGACGCGGTCGAGGCGCACGGCACCGGCACGACGCTCGGCGACCCGATCGAGGCGCAGGCGGTCATCGCCGCCTACGGCCAGGACCGCGACCGGCCGCTCCGGCTCGGGTCGATCAAGTCGAACATCGGCCATCCCCAGGCCGCCGCCGCCATCGCGGGCGTGATCAAGATGGTGATGGCGATGCGGCACGGCGTGCTGCCGAAGACCCTCCACCTGGACGAGCCGTCCCCGCACGTCGACTGGTCGGCCGGGTCCGTGGAACTGCTCACCGAGGCGGTGGAGTGGCCGCGCAGCGACCATCCCCGCCGGGCCGGGGTGTCGTCCTTCGGCTACAGCGGCACCAACGCGCACGTGATCGTCGAGCAGGCGCCCGAGGAGGTTCCGGAGGAGGCCCCCGCCGAACCGGACCTCGTCCCGGCCTCGCTCCCGGTGCCGTGGGTGGTCTCGGGCGGGAGCGCGCAGGCGCTGCGGGCGCAGGCGGAGCGGCTGCTGGCCTACGTGGTGGAGCGGCCGGAGCTGGACGTGCGGGACGTGGGCTTCTCGCTGGTGACGACGCGGGCGGCGCTGGAGCACCGGGCCGTGGTGGTCGGCGCGGACCGCGAAGAACTCGTGCGGGGGCTGTGCGCGGTCGCCGACGGGAGCGAGGGCACCGGGCGGAGCGACGGCCGGACGGCGTTCCTGTTCACCGGGCAGGGCAGCCAGCGCGCCGGGATGGGC
>NZ_BAAAUT010000121.1:1839-5033 GCF_039534085.1 Planomonospora alba | reverse complement strand
GG
Organism: Planomonospora alba; assembly: GCF_039534085.1. Taxonomy (NCBI): domain Bacteria; kingdom Bacillati; phylum Actinomycetota; class Actinomycetes; order Streptosporangiales; family Streptosporangiaceae; genus Planomonospora; species Planomonospora alba. Next base: position 5,031 of record NZ_BAAAUT010000121.1, on the reverse strand, counting down.
TCAAGTCCTCGGCCTATTAGTACCGGTCAGCTCCACACATTACTGCGCTTCCACCTCCGGCCTATCAACCCGGTCGTCTACCGGGAGCCTTACCCCCTCACAGGGTGGGAGACCTCATCTCAAGGCGAGCTTCCCGCTTAGATGCTTTCAGCGGTTATCCCTTCCGAACGTAGCCAACCAGCCATGCTCCTGGCGGAACAACTGGCACACCAGAGGTTCGTCCGTCCCGGTCCTCTCGTACTAGGGACAGCCCCTTTCAAGTCTCCTACGCGCGCAGCGGATAGGGACCGAACTGTCTCGCGACGTTCTAAACCCAGCTCGCGTACCGCTTTAATGGGCGAACAGCCCAACCCTTGGGACCTACTCCAGCCCCAGGATGCGACGAGCCGACATCGAGGTGCCAAACCATCCCGTCGATATGGACTCTTGGGGAAGATCAGCCTGTTATCCCCGGGGTACCTTTTAGCCGTTGAGCGACGGCGCTTCCACAAGCCACCGCCGGATCACTAGTCCCAGCTTTCGCTCCTGCTCGACCCGTCGGTCTCACAGTCAAGCCCCCTTGTGCACTTACACTCGACACCTGATTGCCAACCAGGCTGAGGGAACCTTTGGGCGCCTCCGTTACCCTTTAGGAGGCAACCGCCCCAGTTAAACTACCCACCAGACACTGTCCCTGATCCGGATCACGGACCGAAGTTAGACGTTCAAAACGACCAGAGTGGTATTTCACCAATGACTCCACCCGAACTAGCGTCCGAGCTTCACCGTCTCCCACCTATCCTACACAAGACGCTCCAAACGCCAATGTCAAGCTGTAGTGAAGGTCCCGGGGTCTTTCCGTCCTGCTGCGCGTAACGAGCATCTTTACTCGTAGTGCAATTTCGCCGGGTCTGCGGTTGAGACAGCGGGGAAGTCGTTACGCCATTCGTGCAGGTCGGAACTTACCCGACAAGGAATTTCGCTACCTTAGGATGGTTATAGTTACCACCGCCGTTTACTGGCGCTTAAGTTCTCAGCGTCGCCAGGCAAGCCTGGCTAACCGGTCCCCTTAACGTTCCAGCACCGGGCAGGCGTCAGTCCGTATACATCGTCTTACGACTTCGCACGGACCTGTGTTTTTAGTAAACAGTCGCTTCCCCCTGGCCACTGCGGCCCCCACCAGCTCAGAGCGCAAAGCCCGTCACCAGCGAAGGCCCCCCTTCTCCCGAAGTTACGGGGGCAATTTGCCGAGTTCCTTAACCACAGTTCACCCGATCGCCTCGGTATTCTCTACCTGACCACCTGAGTCGGTTTCGGGTACGGGCCGCCATGACACTCACTAGAGGCTTTTCTCGGCAGCATAGGATCACCCACTTCGCCACAATCGGCTCGGCATCACACCTCAGGCACATGCGCTGCGGATTTGCCTACAGCACGCCCTACATGCTTACCCCAGGACAACCATCGCCTGGGATGGGCTACCTTCCTGCGTCACCCCATCGCTTACCTACTACCGGATCAGGTCAGGCGTTCACTCTGACGCCGGCCCCGAAGGACCAGCCGAGCTAAGGACCCTTAGTATCACCGGGTTCGATATGGGCGCATCACAGCGGGTACGGGAATATCAACCCGTTGTCCATCGACTACGCCTGTCGGCCTCGCCTTAGGTCCCGACTTACCCTGGGCGGATTAGCCTGGCCCAGGAACCCTTGGTCATCCGGCGCAGAAGTTTCTCACTTCTGATTCGCTACTCATGCCTGCATTCTCACTCGCACAGCCTCCACACCTCGATCACTCGGGCGCTTCACCGGCCGCACGACGCTCCCCTACCCATCCACACACCCAGACAGCTCACGCTGCCAGGCTAACGTGTGAACGCCACGACTTCGGCGGTATGCTTGAGCCCCGCTACATTGTCGGCGCAGAATCACTTGACCAGTGAGCTATTACGCACTCTTTCAAGGGTGGCTGCTTCTAAGCCAACCTCCTGGTTGTCACTGCGACTCCACATCCTTTCCCACTTAGCACACGCTTAGGGGCCTTAGTCGGTGGTCTGGGCTGTTTCCCTCTCGACTACGGAGCTTATCCCCCGCAGTCTCACTGCCACGCTCTCACTTACCGGCATTCGGAGTTTGGCTGACGTCAGTAACCTTGTCGGGCCCATCGGCCATCCAGTGCTCTACCTCCGGCAAGAAACACGCGACGCTGCACCTAAATGCATTTCGGGGAGAACCAGCTATCACGGAGTTTGATTGGCCTTTCACCCCTAAACACAGGTCATCCCCCAGGTTTTCAACCCTGGTGGGTTCGGTCCTCCACGCGGTCTTACCCGCGCTTCAACCTGCCCATGCCTAGATCACCCCGCTTCGGGTCTACAGCATGCGACTCAAACGCCCTATTCAGACTCGGTTTCCCTACGGCTCCCCCACACGGGTTAACCTCGCCACACACCATAACTCGCAGGCTCATTCTTCAAAAGGCACGCAGTCACATCACGCACAGCAAGCTGTGCACGCTCCTACGGCTTGTAGGCACACGGTTTCAGGTACTCTTTCACGACCCCTCACCGGGGCACTTTTCACCTTTCCCTCACGGTACTAGTGCACTATCGGTCACCAGGGAGTATTTAGGCTTACCAGGTGGTCCTGGCAGATTCACACAGGATTTCTCGGGCCCCGTGCTACTTGGGATCCCCTCCAGCAGTCCAGCAGATTTCGCCTACCCGGCTCTCACGGTCTACGGCGTCCCTTCCCAGAGACTTCGACTACCCACTGGATTTCTCACTGCTCACAGTCCCGGCAGAGACTGTCGGAAGGTCCCACTACCCCGCACACGCAACGCCTGCCGGCTATCACACGCATACGGTTTGGCCTCATCCGCTTTCGCTCACCACTACTCACGGAATCACATGTTGTTTTCTCTTCCTACGGGTACTGAGATGTTTCACTTCCCCGCGTTACCACCAACCGCCCTATACATTCAGGCGGAGGCAACACCCCATGACGGGTGCTAGGTTTCCCCATTCGGACATCCCCGGATCAACGTCTGGTTGGCGACTCCCCGAGGCTTAACGCAGCCTCCCACGTCCTTCATCGGCTCCTGGTGCCAAGGCATCCACCGTGTGCCCTTAAAAACTTGGCCACAAAGATGCTCGCGTCCACTATGCAAATCTCAAACAACAAACAGCCACCGACCCACCCCGCCACCAGACAC
>NZ_BAAAUT010000120.1:0-5211 GCF_039534085.1 Planomonospora alba | reverse complement strand
CGCCCCCAGGCCCAGCAGGAGCGCGCCGACGGCGGCGTCCGGCGCGGCCGGCGCGGTGCCGAGCAGCGCGGCCCCGGCGGCGGCGAGCAGGGCGGCGGCCAGCAGGGCGGGCCGCGGACCCGGCCGGAGCACCAGCCGTCCGGCGCCCCCGACGAGCAGCAGACCGGCTCCGAAGGACGACGACAGCCAGGCCAGGTCACCGGGGGGCGTGCCGAGGTCGCGGGCGAGCAGCACCAGGCACGCGCCGAGGCTGTTGACGGTGAACCCGAGCGCGGCCTGCGCGAGCCCGACCTGCCGGACGATCCGCCGCCGCTCCCTCGCCGCCCCGTCCCCGCCCCGTGCCGTGACCGTCCCGGGATCCGATCTCCGCCGCACGGATGTCCCCCTCCGATAAACTCGTGGCCCGAGCATAAAGGAGGTGGCCGTACCCGTGGCAAGCCCCGCAGGCCGTACGCCGTCCGGGCGCCCGCCGTCGGTGCGCGCGCGGGACGCCCGCTGGCGCGGTGCGCTGGCGGTGCTGGAGGAGATGCGCCGGGAGCCGGGCGTCACCCGGGCGGGCGTGGCGCAGCGGCTCGGCCTGACCACCGGTTCGGCCACCGAGATCACCGCGCGCCTGCGCGAGCTGGCGCTGCTCGCCGAGACCCCGGCCGCCGCCTCCGGGCGGGGGCGGCCGACGACCGTGCTGCACCCCCATCCGGAGGGCCCGCTCGTCGTCGCGGTCGACCTCCGGCAGGAGGACTGGCGGCTCGCGGTCGCCGCGCTCGACGGCAGGCCGCACGTCGCCGAGGCGGCCACGCACGGCGACCGCGAGCCCGGCCGGGTGGCCGCCGCGATCGCGGCGGCGGTGCGGCGCGTCCACCGGCGCCACGGCGGCCGGGTCCGGGCCGTGTCGGTGGCCGTCGCCGCGACCGTCGGGCACGGCGGCGTCGTGCAGTCCGCGGTGCTGGGCTGGGACGCGGTGGACCTCGCCGCGCTGCTGCCGGACCCGCGCCTGCCGCTGTTCGTCGGCAACGACGAGGCGCTGGCCGCCGCCGCCGAGGCCCGCTACGGCGCCGCCGCCGGGGCGGGTACGGCGCTGCACGTCACGATCGAGGTCGGCGTGGGCGGCACCCTGGTCGTGGACGGCCGCCCCGTCACGGGCGCGACCGGCGCCGGGGGCGAGTTCGGCCACCTGCCGTTCGGCGACCCCGCGCTGCGCTGCCCGTGCGGCGCGTCGGGGTGCTGGGACCTCACCGTCGACGGCCGGGCCATCGCCCGCCACCTCGGGGAGCCCCCGCCCCCCGACCCGCGCAGCTACGCGCAGGCGGCCCTGGCCGCGGCGGAGCGGGACGCGGCCGTGCGGTCCGCGGTGGGCCGCGCCGCGAGCGCGTTCGGCCGCGGCCTCGCCGGACTGATCAACGCCTTCGACCCCGGCGTCGTCACGCTCGGCGGGTTCGCCGAGCCGCTGCGCACCGCGGCCGCCCCCGAGTTCGGCGCGGCCCTGACCGGCGGGCTGATGCGCTTCCGGCGTCCGGCCCCGCCGCCCGTGGTGGCCGCCGTGCTGGGCGGGGACGGGGCGCTGCACGGGGCCGCGGCCGCCGGGCTCGACCACGTCCTCACCGAGGAGGGCCTCAGCGCGTGGGCGGCCGAGCGCACCGGCTGAGCGGGGAGCCGGGCGCCTCTCAGCGCGGGCCGGACGGCTCCGGCCCGGAGTCGTCCAGGGCGAAGGAGAGGTAGCGGTCGGCGGAGCGGCGGACCGCCTCGGCGCCGTCGGTGTGCACGATCCGCTTCCACCAGCCGCCGTAGACGCGCTCGAAGCGGTACGGCTCCAGCAGCGACAGCGCGCGGCGGATCGTCCGGGGGCGCTCGGGGATGAGGTTCGGATAGCTGTACATGAAGCTCACCCAGCGGCGGTCGGAGACCACCTGGAGGATGTCCCCGGACAGCAGCGCGCCCCGCCCGTCCTCGCCGTCGCGCCAGTGCAGCACCTGGCCGCCCGCGAAGTGCACGCCCGCGTTGACCAGCGTCAGCCCGTCGAGGATCTCCAGCGTCCCGCCCTCCCAGAACACCACCGAGTCGTCCGGCCGGGCGACCCACTCGGCGTCGGCGGCGTGGATGTGGACCGGCGCGTCGAAGGCGTGCGCCCACTCGACCATCGAGCCGTAGAAGTGCGGGTGGCTGATCGCGATCGCGTCGATCCCGCCGAGCTCGTTCACCTCGCGGATCAGGTCGTCGTCGAGGTGGCTGACCATGTCCCACAGCACGTTCCCGGCGGGCGTGCGCACCAGCAGCGCCCGCTGGCCGATGGCGGTGGCCGGGTCGGTGCCGATGCCGACCACCCCGGGGCCCTCCTCGGCGATGCGCATCCGGTGGCCGCGGGCGCGCAGCTCGTTCAGGGAGGTCCAGCGCTGGCCCTCCCAGCCGACGTACTGCCGCTCGTCCTCGCAGATCGGGCAGTTCTCGCGCGGGGCGCCGTACTGGACCCCGCAGGTCACGCAGATGGGCAGATCGTTCACGGCGCCTCCCCGGACGGCGTCACTGCGGTCACCCGGCCATGATCTCACCGGCGTGCCGGTCCGGCTCCGGGCCCGGGAGGCGTGTCCTCGGCCAGGCGGGCCGTCTGCGCCCGCAGGATCGCGATCGCCCCGGTGAGGTAGTCGACGATGGCCGCCAGCTCGCGCTCGTCGTATCTGCCCATCAGGGCGGTCATCTCCCGGCCGAGGTCGGCGAAGACGGCGCCGAGGTCGGGCCGGTGGCCGGTCTCGGCGGAGACGAGCACTCTGCGGCGGTCGGCCGGATCGGGCACCCGGCGCACGTATCCGGCCCGCTCCAGCCGGTCGACCAGCGCGGTGGCCGCGCTGGCGCCGATCCCGAGCTCGGCGGCGAGCGCTCCGGCGGGGAGCGGGCCGTTCCGCGTGACCAGCCCGAGGGCCTTGTGGTCGGCGGCGCTCAGCCCCAGGCGGCGGGCGACCGCCTCGTGGAAGAGCACGATCGCCGTGCTCAGCTCCCAGCCCAGCTCGGCACCGTCGTCCATTCCGGCTCCAATCACTTCAATTCATTGGATATTTCATTCTATCGAAGTACTCTGGCGGCATGGTCATCCTCTCAGGACTCCGGCTCGCCCGTGCCGCGGCGGTCTGGGGCGCACGCTTCCACCTGCGGCACTTGTGGGCCGTCTCCGCGCTCTCCATGGTCCCGACCGTCCAGCGCTTCGTCGCCGTGCGCTGGGGGGAGGAGCTGCCGGCCGCCGCCGGGGCCGGCGGGGAGGCGCTCACCGGGGCCGCCCGGCTGCTCCTGCTGTACGTGATCGTCCGCCTGGCGGTCGCCGACGGGCGCGCGGCGGGGGAGCACGAGGCGGGGGCGGGCGAGCGGGGGTCGGGGGAGCGGGGGGCCGGCGAGGGGGGCCTGTGGGAACGGCTGGCCGCGGGACTCGACCGGAGGCGGGGCGAGTTCGCCGTGCAGTTCCTCGTCCTGGGGGCGGCCTTCACCGTGTTCGACATCCTGCCGAACCTGGCCGTCGCGCACTGGGTCGCCGCGCAGGACCGCGAGCTCGTGGCGTCCGTCCTCGTCTCGGTGAAGAACCCCACGGTCATCGCCTTCACGTTCGTCTGGATGGTCGGGGTGGCGCGGGAGCTGTACCTGGCGGGCCGCTCCCCGGTGCGGGGCTGACCGCCGCGGGCCGTCACCGGGCCCGGCCGCCACGGGGACGGCCGGGCGGCGGCACGGGGCGTCACAGGGTGCCCAGCCGCCCGGCCACGTCGCGGATCGCCGTCTGCAGCCCGGCGTCGCCGGGCACCTCCTCGACGAAGTACCACCAGAAGCCGCCGCCCACGCTCCACTCGTAGCCGAGCGCCGCCGCGTAGTAGTGGGCCGCCAGCGCCCGCCGGGCCGCCGCGGGGTCGCCCGGGTCGAACGCCCAGTACGCCCTGGTGGTGTCCTCGGACCAGTAGCCGAGCTCGCCGAGGGCGATCCGCAGGCCGGGGAACTCGGCGTGCAGGGCGGTCATCACCTGGTCGAAGGCGAGCCCCAGCGGCGCGTCCTCGGCGTAGACGGAGAGCGCGACCACGTCGATGTCCGCGCGGACCGCGGCGGGCAGGTTCTCCCGGGCCCAGGTGAAGACCGACCACCGGGCGGCGTCGGTGCCCAGCTGCCAGTAGAGCGTCACGACGACCTGGGCCCGCGGCCGGGTCGCGCGCACGTAGGCGGCCGCATCAGCGATCTTGTTCGCGATCCGGTCGTCCGCCGCGACCGCCCTCCCGCCCTGGCAGCCGCCGTCCACCCAGCAGCCGTTGGCCTCGTTGGCCACCTCCCAGGCCTCGATCTCCGGGTAGGCGTCGACGTAGGCCCTGACCCGTGCCAGGTAGGCGGCGCGGCTGTGCCCGCGGGCGAAGGCCGAGTCCACCGGCTGGCCGAGCACCTTCAGCCCGGCGGCGCGGGCGGCCCGCACCGCCGCCCGGTAGTGCTCCGGATCGCCCCCGTCCCGGGCCGGTTCGAAGACGATCCGCACCCAGCCGTGCGATCCGGTCAGCCACCTGGCGAGCCCCGGCCACGGCACCCGCGTCGCGACGTCGGCCACGGTCAGGCCCGTCCAGGTCTCGGCGCCGCGCGCCGCGGCGGAGGCGGGGCCGTACTCGGCGAGCATCAGGTCGGTCGCGGTGTGCACCGCGTCCAGCGCGCGCTGGCCGTGCCCGCCGCGCCCGGCGTCGGTGGAGGCGGCGCGGGCCCGGTCCAGTTCGGCGGCGGCCGTGGCGTAGGCGCGCTCGAAGTCCGCCGAGCGCCGGTAGCCGGGCCGTACGGCCAGCGCCGCGTCGAGCCTGCGCTTGGCGTCGAGCGCCGCCTGGTGGTTGAAGACGACGGTCCCCCGGCCGGTGAAGCCGGTGCCGCCGTTGTCGACGATCACGGTGGAGTAGCCGCGCGAGGTCGGCCAGTTGACGGCGAAGGCCACCGCCCGGCCCGGCACGTCGAAGCGCCAGCGGCCGGGCGTGCCGCCGGAGTAGAGCGGCCACTCCGTCACCACCTGGAGGGTCGCCGGGTCGACCAGCGCGTCGCTGTCACCGCCGCCGCTGCCGTGCATCACCTTCTTGACGGCCTCGCCGGTCAGTTCGGCGCCCTCGCCGGCGGCGTCGTAGAACTTCAGGACGACGGCGTCGCCGCTACGGGCGGGCGTCCCGCTCCCTCCGGCGACCGCCACCGCCGCGGCGACCCCCGCGGCGAGCAGGAGCAGCGTCACGA
>NZ_BAAAUT010000119.1:0-5549 GCF_039534085.1 Planomonospora alba | reverse complement strand
GCCCGCGGCAGTCCCGGCGGCGGACGGCGCGGCCGGCCCGGCGGGGCGGGGACGGGGCCCGCGGTCGGTGCCGACCAGCGCCGCGGAGACCAGCTCCTCCCAGGGGATCGGCGCCCAGGGGGCCGGCGCGCCCGGCGCACCGCCCGCCGCGGGCCCCGTCCCCGCGGCCGCCGCGGGATCCCGGGGGGCCGCGGGGGCTCCGGGGGGTGTCGTGGGGGTGCTCACAGTATGACCAGCCCTTCGTCGTCCCAGGCCGCCAGCGGCAGCAGGCCGTCCGGGGTCCACTCGGCGGCGACGGTCAGCGGGTGGCCGCCGGAGACGGCCAGCAGCCGCCAGGGCGCCGCGGCCGACGGGTGGAGGGGGAGCGCGCCGTCCGGGCCGCCGAGCATCCACCCGCCTCCGCCGCGCACGGGGGCCACCCGGTCGAGGACGAGCGGCCAGGAGTCCAGCCACGGGTCGCCAGCCAGGGCTGCGGCCACCTCCGCCAGGGCCTGCTCCAGGGTGGAGCCGGGCGGGCCCTCCTGGGGGGCGGCGGTGTCGTGGCGGGCGGCGACCAGGGCGCGCAGCGGGGCCGAGCCGGGATAGAAGGCCAGGTCGGCGTCGAGCGTGGTGCCGGTGACGAGCGAGGCGTCCAGGGCCTGCCCCGCGGGGGCGAAGGAGAGCACGAGCGCGGCCCTCCCGGTCGTCCGGCCGCGCAGCCACACCCGCCGGGTGGTCAGCCGGTCCTGCTCCTCGTCGCGCCGGCCGAGCACGTCCCAGCGGTCGCGGACCGTCTCACCGGCGAGCACGTCCTGCTGGGAGACGGGGAAGCCGATGCGGCCGCGCACGGTCTGCCGCAGCTCCGCGCCGAGCGCGCCCGCCGCGGCGGCCCCGTCCGCGCCCCCGTCCGTGCCGCCCGCCGCGGCCCCGTCCGCCCCGCCGGGGGCCGCCGAGCGGCGGTAGGCGGTGATCAGGAGGTGGAGCAGGGAGTATTCGCCGAGGAGGCGGGCGGGCCAGTCGTCGGCCGCGAGCACGGCGCCGAGCCGGGAGACGGTCCCGGCGACGCCGGGGGCCTGCGCGTCGACCAGGCGCTTGACCAGGCCGTCCCACTGGTCGTGCCGGCGTGCTCCGGCCAGGCCCTGGCGGAGCTGGTCGGTCAGCCAGCGCTCCAGCTCCTCCAGGCCCGCCGCGACCCGCTGCTCGCGCTGCGCGGCCCGTCCGGGGTCGGGGGCCGCACCGCCCCGCTCCGCGCGGGCCGGGGCGGGCCTGGCCGCGCGGGCGCGGCGCTGCTCGAGCCACTCGGCCACCCAGTCGGCGGGCTCGGCGGCCTCGGGCACGCCGTCGGCCGACCAGAGCAGCAGCAGGCCGAGGGCGTGCTTGCAGGGGAACTTCCTGCTGGGGCAGGTGCACCGGTAGGCGGGCTCGGTCAGGTCGACGCACGCCCGGTACGGCTTGGAGCCGCTGCCCTTGCACTCGCCCCAGACCGCCTCCGCGGTGACGCCGGCTGCCGACCACGTGCCGGGGGAGGAGACCCCCTGGGCCGCTTTCTGGGACGAGGCGTCGGGCGCGAGCGCGAGCACCTGGTCCCGGTTCCACCGTTCGATCACGCGCCGAACGCTATCCAGCGCCTCCGACAAAACCCCGAACGCATACTGACCTGGCGTTTCCCTTAATATCAGCACAATGACGACAGCTCACCGCCCTCCGCTCGCCGAGGTCCTGGACCTGCTCCCCCACCCCGAGGGCGGCTGGTTCCGGGAGACGTGGCGGACCTCCTGCGAGCTCGACCCGCCGGGGTACGGCGGGACGCGCGCGACGGCCACCGGCATCTACTTCCTGCTGGAGCCGGGCGAGGAGTCGCGCCCGCACGTGGTCCGGTCCGACGAGGTGTGGCTCTGGCACCGGGGCGGCCCGCTCACCCTGGTCCTGGGCGGCCACGAGGGGCAGCCGGTCCGCACGGTGACGCTCGGCCCGCACGTGGAGGAGGGCCAGGTCCCGCAGGCGCTGGTCCCCGCGGGCACCTGGCAGGCCGCCCGCCCGGCCGGGGACGAGGGAGTCCTGGTGAGCTGCGTCGTCTCCCCCGGCTTCGACTTCGCCGACTTCCGCATGCTCTGACCCGCGCCGGCCCGCACCCCGGCCCCGCCGGGCCGCGCCGGGCCGCGCCGGCCTGCGCCTCCCGCCCCGCCGTACCGCCGACCGGCCCCGCGACCCGTCCGCCGCGCCCGGCGGGCCGGGGATGTGACGCGCCGCCGGTGGGCGGGGAGAATGCGGGCACGCACCCCACGAAGGAGGTCAACGGTGACCCTCGATGTCTTCTCCGTCGTCGGCGGCAAGGAAGCCACGGACGGCACGGCCTACGACTCGATCAACCCCTCCCGCCTGGACGAGGTCGTCGCCCGGGTGCGGCTGGCCGACGCCGAGGCGTTCGCCGCGGCCTGCCGCACCGCCGCCGTCGCGCAGCGGGAGTGGGAGCGGGTGCCCGCCCCGGTGCGGGGCCGGGTGGTCGCCTCGATCGGCCGGCTGGTGGAGGCCAACGCCGAGGCGCTGGCCCGGCTGGTCACCCGGGAGATCGGCAAGCCGTACGCCGAGGCGCTGGGCGAGGTCCGGGAGATCGTCGACACCTGCGACTTCTTCCTGGGCGAGGGGAGGCGGCTCTACGGGCAGACGGTCCCCTCCGAGATGCCCGACAAGAACCTGTTCACCTTCCGGGTCCCGGTCGGCGTGGCGGCGGTGGTCACGGCGGGCAACTTCCCGGTCGCGGTGCCGTCGTGGTACCTGGTCCCGGCGCTGCTGTGCGGCAACGCCGCGGTCTGGAAGCCCGCCGAGTACGCCGCGGCCTCCGCGCAGGCGCTCTACCGGCTCTTCGCCGCGGCGGGGCTGCCGGACGGCGTGCTCAACCTCGTCCTGGCCGACGGCGCGCAGACCTACGCGGGCCTGGAGGCGGCTCTGGCCGAGGGCACGGTGCACAAGGTCGGCTTCACCGGCTCCAGCGAGGTCGGCCGGAGGATCGGCGAGCTGTGCGGGCGGCACCTGCAGTCGCCCTGCCTGGAGCTGGGCGGCAAGAACCCGATGGTGGTCATGCCGGACGCCGACCTCGACCTGGCGGTGGAGGGCGCGCTGTTCGCCGGGTTCGGCACGGCCGGGCAGCGCTGCACCTCGCTCGGGACGGTGATCGTGCACGAGAGCGTGCACGGCGAGTTCCTCGCCCGCTACACGCGCGCCGTGGCCGCGGCGCCGATCGGCGACCCGGCCGGGGACGTGCTCTGCGGGCCGCTGCTGGACCACAGGTTCGCCGAGCGCTACGAGGAGTACCTCGGCTGGATCGAGCCGCACCACACGGTCGTCTCCGGCCCGACCGGCAGGATCACGCCGGACAACCCCCGGGGCGGCTTCACCGGCGCCGGCGGGCTCTACTACCACCCGGTGGTCGTGGACGGCGTGCGCGCCGGCGACCGGCTCTTCATGGAGGAGACCTTCGGCCCGATCGTCGGCGTGACGGCCTTCGGCACGCTGGAGGAGGCGATCGAGCTGGCCAACCTGCCCGGCTACGGGCTCTCGTCGTCGATCTACACCACGGACCCGAAGGCCGCCTTCCGGTTCCGCGCGGGCATCGGCGCGGGCATGGTCAGCGTCAACAACTCCACCTCGGGCGCCGAGGCGCACCTGCCCTTCGGCGGGAACGGCAGGTCGGGCAACGGCAGCCGCCAGTCGGGCGTGTGGGTGCTCGACCAGTTCACCCGCTGGCAGGCGATGAACTGGGACTACTCCGGCCGCCTGCAGAAGGCCCAGATGGACGTCGCCGAGATCGTGCCCGACCTGGGCTTCCGCCTGTAGATCTTTGCCGTTCCGCGGGGTTCCCCACATCGTGGTCGCGGCATGCCTGCTCACGGGGGTGACCCCCGACCGCGGGGGCCGTGTGCTGCGGCACGGTCCCCGCGGATCCGCCCGCCGGATCCGCGGGGACCGGTGAGGGCGGCCGCCCGGCGGCGGTGCGGTGCCCGGCGCTCAGTAGAGGCCCCTGCTCAGCAGGGCGGGCGCGGGTGACCGGTGCGGGACCGGGGAGTACAGCCGCTCCTCGGGCGGGCGGCCCGCCTCCTGGTCGGCCCGCGCCGCGCCCTCGGCCCGGAGCGCGGCCCGGCCGAGCTCCGCCTCTCCCTGCGGGAAGGCGCTCACCTGGGAGGATCCGCAGCGGGCGCACTCGACTCCCGACCAGGGCGGCTGGACCGCCTCCCCCTCCTGCTCCCAGATCACGGCCTCGCGGCCGTGCCCGTCGATCAACCGGCGGACGGTGTATCCCTCCTGCCAGATGCGCTCGCAGCAGCGGCACTCCAGCGACCAGGTCTCCTTGGCACTGAACTCCTCGCGCACGGGAACCACCCCCGGGTCGGTTGCGGCGACGACTCATCCCAGTCTCACCCCGCTTCTCTCATAACAGCAAGTGAATGGGCATGCGAATTCTTTCGGTCTCACCATTCGGGACGATTTCTCTCACTGGATGAGATCGCTGTTACGGTTGCCCCATCCGACCGAAGGAGTGGTCCATGTCCGCCGAGGACGCCGTCTACACCCACGGGCACCACGAGTCCGTCCTGAGCTCCCACCGCTGGCGCACCGCGGAGAACTCCGCGGCGTACCTGCTGCCGCACCTGCGGCCCGGCATGTCGCTGCTGGACGTCGGGTGCGGCCCCGGGACCATCACCGCCGACCTGGCCGAGCTGGTCGCGCCGGGCACCGTCACCGCGACCGAGGTCACCGCCGAGGCGCTCGGCCTGGCCCGCGCCGAGGCGGAGCGCCGGGGCACGGCCGGCGTCGCGTTCGCCGTGGCGGACGTGCACGCCCTGGACCTGCCCGACGACGCCTTCGACGTCGTCCACGCCCACCAGGTGCTGCAGCACGTCGGCGACCCGGTCCGGGCGCTGCGGGAGATGCGGCGGGTCTGCCGGCCGGGCGGGATCGTGGCGGTCCGCGACAGCGACTACGCCGCCTTCACCTGGTTCCCGCGGCTGCCGGAGCTGGACGAGTGGATGGCGCTCTACCAGAAGGTGGCCCGGGCCAACGGGGGCGAGCCGGACGCGGGGCGGCGACTGCTCTCCTGGGCCCGCGCGGCCGGCTTCACCGACATCACCGCCACCTCCTCCACCTGGTGCTTCGCGACGCCCCAGGACCGGCGGTGGTGGGGCGGCATGTGGGCCGAGCGCATCCTGAAGTCCGACCTGGCCCGCCAGGCGCTCGCCTCGGGCGCCGCGACCGAGGAGGAGCTGCGCCGCGTCTCGGCGGGCTGGCGGGCCTGGGCCGCCGAGCCGGACGGCTGGCTCTCGCTGCTGCACGGCGAGCTGATCTGCCGCGCCTGACCGGGGACGCCGCACGGGCCGCGCCCGCGGCCCCGCCCCGCGCGGTACGGCGGGCCGGGCGGCCGGGCACGAACCCGCCGGGCAGAGCGGGCGGGGAGCCGCCCGGGAGGGTGCGCGGCCGCCGCCCGGGCGGCGGCCGCGCACCGGGACGTCAGGACCCCCGAGTGATCTTGACGTCGTCGATCCCGGCCTCCACCAGGGAGGCGCCCGAGGCGTCGG
>NZ_BAAAUT010000118.1:0-6529 GCF_039534085.1 Planomonospora alba | reverse complement strand
GGCCCGCCTGCGGGAACGCCAGGACGAGCTGGAGCGCTTCGCCGCGGTCGCGGCCTACGAGCTGAAATCCCCGCTCACCGTGATCGCCGGTTACGCCGAGCTCGTGGACGACCAGCTCGGCGGCGCGGACCCGCAGGCGAGCGGCTGGCTCAGGCGCATCCGGCGCAGCGCGGGCCGGATGCGGCGGCTGGTGGACGACCTGCTCACCTACGCCTCCGCCCGGGACGTGCCGCTCCAGCCGGTCGAGGTCGACCTGAACCGGCTCGTCGCCGACGTCGTGATGGAGCGCACCGCGCACCTCACCGAGGACCTGCCGCACGTCGACCTCGGGGACCTGCCGGTGGTCACCGCCGACCGCGACCTGCTCCGGCAGGTCGTCGACCACCTCATCGGCAACGCGGTCAAGTACGTCCGGCACGGCGGCGCCGCGCGCATCGACGTCGGCGCCGAGCGCGACGGCAGGATGTGGCGCGTCACGGTCGCCGACCACGGCATCGGCATCGCCGCCGGGCAGCACGAGGCCGTCTTCGCCCCCTTCAGCAGGGGCCGGGGGAGCGAGGGCTACCCCGGCACGGGTCTCGGGCTGGCCATCTGCCGGCGCGTCGTCGAACGGCACGGCGGCCGGATCCACGCCGAGGACAACACCGGCGGCGGGACCCGCGTCGTCTTCACGCTCCCCGTCGCGCCGAAGGCCCCGGACGGCGGCGGCGCCGCCGAGGACGGCACCGGCGAGAGCGGCGGCGGCCCGCTGTACTCCGCTCCCGGCCCCGGCCACCGCTAGGCAGGCCGCCGCCGGGGCGGGCTCGGGCACCGCCTCCGGCCGTCCTCTCAGGTGGGGTCCCCGGCGGCCGATATGGAGGGGGATCGCCCGTACCGACCGCACAGAGAGAAAAGCATGGGGGCACAGATGACGATCACGGCCGAGATGATCCCGCAGACCGACCCGCTGCGCATCAGCGACCGCTGCGACCAGTGCGGCGCGCAGGCATTCGTCCGTGTCATCTTCCGCCGTAACCGTGACCTGCTGTTCTGCGGTCACCACTACGGCAGGCACGAGCGGGTCCTGACGACCGAGTACCCGTACGTGGCCGTCTACGACGAGCGGCGCAGGATCAACCAGAAGCCGAGCCTGTCGGCCAACGCCGACTGACCCGGCGCGACCGGTCCGGCACCGGCCGGGCCGCCGCCGATCGGACCGGCGGCCGGCCGCGCCGGCACCCCACCGCACCGGCGCCGCACCGCCCGGAGGCCTCCGCCCCGGCAGGTGCGCCACCGACCCCGGCCTCGCGGCCGTGCCTCCGCAGCGGGCACCGGCCGCGGGGCCGGTTCCATTCCCGGCCCCTTCCCTGCCCCCCGGCTCAGGGCGCGGCGGGCAGGGTGAAGTGGAAGCGGGTGCCGCCGCCGGGGTCGTCCGCGACGCCGATGACGCCGCCGTGCCGTTCCACGATGCGCCGGCAGATGGCCAGGCCGAGCCCGCTGCCGGTGTAGCCGCCGCCGCGGTGGGCGCGGTGGAAGTTCTCGAAGACCGCCTCGTGCTGCCCGGCGGGGATGCCGATGCCCCGGTCGGCGACCTCGACCCGGACCCACCCCTCCTGCGCCGGCGCGGACGTGACGGTGATGTCCGGCGCCGTCCCGGGCGCGACGTACTTGACGGCGTTGCCGATCAGGTTGTCCAGCAGCTGCCGCAGCAGCGCCGGGTCGGCCCGCACCCGGTGCGGGGCGTCGACGTGGAAGCGGGGCTCCGGCCGGCCGGCCCTGCGGGCCGCCACGTCGTCCCCGCGCGTGTCGACGATCTCCCGCACGGCCTCCGCCAGGTCGACCGGTTCCGGAGCGAGCGCCACGTCACGGGTCACGGTGTGGACGAGCAGGTCGTTGATCAGGTTGCGCATGCGGGCGGCGGACGCCCGGATCCGGGACAGGCTCTCCTCGGCTCCGGCCGGTGCGCCGCCGGGCGCGTCCTCGATCTCCTCGGCCAGGACGTCGACCCAGCCCTCGACGGCGGTCAGCGGGTTGCGCAGGTCGTGGGCGACGACCCCGGCGAAGGCGGCCAGTTCGTCGCGGTCGCGGCGCTCGGCGGTGACGTCGTGGAAGACCACCACGACCGCCGGCGCGTCGTCCGCGACGCCGGGCAGGCGGGCCGCGCTGACGCTGAAGACGCGGCCCTCGGGGAACAGCGGGTTGCGCACGAGCATGTCCGTGTCGGTCACCTCGTGCCCGGCCAGGACCCGCCGGTACGGCAGCTCCTCGTCGGTCATGAGCCTGCCGTCGGGGTGGAACAGGCCGAAGCGCTCGACGTCCACCCGCTCCTCCTGGCCCCCGTTCCCCGCGCGCCCGCCGGGCTCCCCGGCGGCGACCGGGGACACCTCCGCGGGTCCGGCCGCGGGCGCGCCCATCGCGTCGAGCAGGTCGCCGGCGGCGCGGTTGCGCATGAGGAAGCGCCCCCGCGCGTCGACCACGACCACCCCGTCGTGCATCGCGTCGACGATCGTGGCCAGCAGCCCGGCCTGCGCCGACGCCGCCTCCTCCGCGGAGGCGAGGCGGCGCAGCAGCCTGTGGTGGTCGTCGCGGTTGAGCGCCAGCACCAGCCCCACCACGGCGACCATCGCCACGAAGGACTGCGCCACCAGCACCCGGGCGGCCGGCGAGCCGATCGTGGCGAAAGGACCGTGCCCGTACAGGGTGAACAGGAGCGCGGCCGCGCCGACGAGCAGGTTGTGCACGGCGACGAAGGCCGTGGGGAAGCGCACCCCCGCCCAGACCGTCACCACGAGCAGCGGGAACGCCAGCGGAAGCCCGTGGGCCGCGCCGAACCCCAGGGCGTACGCCGCGACGGACGCCGCCGCCAGCGCCCCGTACTCGGCGATCCGCCAGCCGGAGGCGCGCCGCAGCTCGTCCCGGACCGCGGCCAGGACGCGGGCGCCGCCTGCGCCCGGGCCGAACCGGGCGGCCAGGCACAGGCCCGCCCCGGCGACCAGCACGGTGCCCACGGCGTTGCGGACGAGCCACACCGAGGCGGTCAGGGCCGACCACCGGTCGCCGACGATCCAGACCGCCAGCGGGCTGAGGGCCGTCGAGCACAGCGCGCTCCCGCCCGCGGCCAGCAGCAGCGCCCACAGCTGCCGGGCCCGCTCGATCCGGCCCATCCCGCCCGACGGCCACCACTCCGGGAACAGCCGCGCGCACAGCAGCAGGAACGCCCACGCCTGCGCCAGCCCTCCCGCCACGAAGGTGCCGGCGAGCACCGGGGAGGCGCCGGTCCACACGTTCAGCGCGAACGTGACCAGCGCGAAGACGGCCGCGTCCGGCCAGAACGGCCGCACGTGCCGCTGCGCCAGGAACCACAGCGCCGCCACCCCGGCCGCGGGCCACACCAGGCCCAGCACGGCCCCCTCGATGATGGTCAGCCGCCCGGCGAGCACCGCCACCGCGTACAGCACCGCGAACACGAGAGTGCGGCGCGGCGCCGCCGCCCGCAGCGCCCCCAGGTCGTCCCGGCCGGGAGCCCCCTCCCCGGCGGGTGACCCCGGCGTCGCACGCGCTGTCACACGCGCTCTCCTCCCCCGCGGGCGGCGGAGGTAACGGCGGAGCGGGCCGGGGACGTCGCGTGACCGGCGGGTACGCCGCGGACCCGGCGGCCGGCCAGCGCGCCGCCGGGACCGGGAGGGATCCGCAGAGCGGTCAGGGACCGGGAAGAGCTCGGAGGCCGGTCGGGGACCGGAGGCCCCGGAGGGATCGGAGGGGCCGGTCAGGCCGGACGGGTGGTGTCTGCACGGAGACGATCATTCCGCCGCCCCGCGGGGACGCGCCTCGGCCACGCTGACGATCACGCGGCTGCACCTTTCGCCCGGGAGGACCGGCCGCGGGACGAGGCCGGGCCGCGGGCCGTACATCGTTGGGATCCCCGGGCCGTACGTCCGGGGGAGGACGGCGGGCCGCCCGGCGGGGGGGCGGGGCCCCGGGAGGGCGGGCCCGTGCGCCGCACTCCGGCGGATGCGTGCCCGGGCACGGGGTGCGGCGGTAGCGTGCATCTCCACGCCCGGGAGATGAAACCGCTGTTCATCGTGGAGATTCCTCACATGAAGCCAAGGTCAGACGATGAATGTGGTATGCATTCCGCCGAAGCGCCGGTCGAGAGCGGCTGGCACCGGATCCACATCGGCCGCCAGCCCATCCACGACAGCGATGGCGCCCTGGTGGCCTACGAGCTTCTCTTCCGTTCCCACTCGCAGGCCAGGGGAGCGACCGCGCGCGGGGCGGAGGCGACCAGCCAGGTGATCGTCAACGCGTTCAGCGAGTTCGGCCTGGAGCGGCTCGCCGGACCTCACCTGTGCTTCATCAACCTGACCAGGGAGTTCCTCGTCGGGGAGCTGCCGCTGCCGTTCGACGCCGGCTCCGTCGTGCTGGAGGTCCTGGAGACCGTCCCCATCGACGACCAGGTGATCGACGGCGTGCGCTCCCTGGCGGACCAGGGCTTCGCGATCGCGCTCGACGACTTCGTGCTCGGCAACGGCCACGAGCGCCTGCTGGAGGTGGCCTCCTACGTCAAGCTGGAGGTCTCCGGCGTCGACCCCGACCTGCTGCGGGAGCGCGTCACGGCCTGCCGCACCTACGAGAACGTGCGCCTGGTGGCCGAGCGGCTGGAGACCGAGGAGGACCTGGCGCTCGCCCGCGAGCTCGGGTTCGAACTCTTCCAGGGCTACCTGCTGGGCCGGCCCCGCGTGCTGTCCCTCGACACCCTGGAGCCCAGCCGGCTGCGCCACCTGGAGCTGATCAGCAAGCTCACCGACGAAACCGGCGACTTCGAGGAGATCACCGAGATCATCACCTGCGACCCGGCCCTGTCCTACCGGGTGCTGCGCGCCGCGAACTCCGCGGCGAGCGGCCTGTGGCAGCAGATCTCGTCGATCAACGACGCCGTCGTGATCCTCGGCACCCAGCGGCTGCGGCACTGGGTGACGCTGATGCTGCTCAGCGACGTGGTCGGCGCGGACAACAGCGGACTCGACAACGACCGCATGTCCCATGTCCTCATGCGGGCCCGGCTCTGCCAGCTGCTGTCGCGCTCCCTCGGCCTGCCCAGCGACAAGGCCTTCACCGTGGGGCTGCTGAGCGGCATCGCCGACCTGCTGGGCGTGCCCGCCGAGGACCTGATCGAGCACCTGGCGCTCAGCAACGACGTGTCGGTGGCGATCGTCGAGGAGGGCGGCCCGCTGGGCAGCGTGGTCACCACCGCCCGCGCCTACGAGTCGGGGGTGCTGCCCGACTCCGCCGAGTCCGGCTCCGAGGACCTCGCGCACGCCTACCTCAAGGCCGTCGACTGGTCGATGAACATCATCACCAGCGTCTGACCCGCCGTACCGCCCCGGCCCGTCCCCCTTCCGCGGGGGCGAGTGCCGGGGCGTTTTCCGTTGTCACGGCTCCCGAGCCCACCGTGCGTGGCTTCTCACACACCTTCCGTGAGGAAGGGGGTGGTGAACCGCTCATGTCGGGCCGCAGGCGTGCCGATGGGAGTTCAGCGTCGGCGGCACGGAATGAGAGGGGACACGGGATGACGGAGCCACTGCTGGCCCTTGTCTTCATGCTCTCGGCGCTCATGTCCCTCGCCGTGGCGGTGTCCGGCTGGTACCGGCGGCACGTGACCCCCGCGGTCGGCGCGCTGTCCGTGCTCGCCACCGCCATCAGCGCCTGGTCCGTGCTCGACGGGATCCTGCTCCTCGACGACGACCTGCGGGTCGCCCTCCCGCTGCTGCTCGCCAAGTTCCTGGCCGTCTGCGTCATGCCGGCGGGCTTCTACTGCCTGTCGCTGGCGGTGGCCGACCGGGCCTGGCGGCCGGCGCGGCGCCTGCTGCGGTGGCTGGCGGCCGAGCCCGCGCTCGTCACGGTCGCGCTGCTGACCGATCCCTGGCACCACCTGTTCATCACCGGTCCGCGGACCGGTGAGCTGGCGTACGGCGGCGTCGGCCCGCTGTTCTGGGCCCACACCGCCTACAGCTACACCCTGCTCGCCGTCGGCATCGGCCGCCTGGTGCGGGCGTGGCTGCGCGGCCCGCGCTCCCAGCGCGGCCTGTACGGCTCCACCCTGCTCGCGACCCTCCCGCCGCTGCTGCTCAACGTCGTCAGCACCATGGGCGTGGCGCGCGTCGACTACCTGACGCCGGTCGGGTTCTGCGCGACCACGATCATCGTCTATCTGACCCTGGTACGGCGCTCGCTGCACGAGCTGGTCCCGGTGGAGCGCACCCACGTCTTCGACATGATCGGCGACATGGTCATGACGGTCGACGGCACCGGCCGCATCCTCGACCTCAACCCGGCCGCCGAGCGCCTGATCCGCCAGCTGGCCCCCGGCCTGCCCATCCGCCTGACCGGTTTCGCGGGCACCGACGTCTTCGGCCGCATCCCCCTCAGCGACGGCATGGAGCTCGACCACACGGTGACCGACGCGCAGGGGCGCGCCATCGACCTCAACGTGCGCGTCAGCGCGCTGCGCGACAGCCGCCAGACCACCATCGGCTGGGCCTTCGTCGCC
>NZ_BAAAUT010000117.1:0-6898 GCF_039534085.1 Planomonospora alba | reverse complement strand
CCGCACCCTCTACGACCGGCACCGCGCCGCCGGAGCCGGCCATCATGCGGCCCTGTGAGTGCTGGCCAACCGCCTGGTCGGCATCTACCACGGCTGCCTGCGCCACCACGCCCATTATGACGAACACCACGCCTGGGGTGCTCGGATCAGTGCCGCTGCCTGACGCTCAACCATGGAGGTCGCCTCAAGAGCATCGGGTCGGCACTGGCGGAAAACGAGTTTCCCGTGCGCAACGGTTCCAGTTACCGTCGTGGCATGCAGGTCACCTTCACCCGCACCGCGGAACGTCGCTATCGCGTAACGGTGGACCGCGAGCTGGCGCCGCCGCTGGTGATGGACCCCGGTCCCGGATACGACCCCTACCTTCCGCACGACCTCCTCCACTTCATCGTGGAATGCCACTGGGAACTCAGGAACGGCATCTTCGGCCAGCTCGCGGCCGGCGGCGACGCACACACCTTCGAGCTCGCCGACCAGCCCCGGGACCGCCGTCAGGCGCGGCGGCGCACGCGCCGCAGCTCCCGCAGGAACAGCGTGTCCGGAGCCGACATCGCCCTGTCGGAGAAGCTGGCGGGCGTCGCACTGACCGCGTGGCTGGTGCACACCGGCCGCCTCCCCATGCCGGACGACGCCGAGACGGCGCTTGGGGAGATCGGCGTCACGGAAGCCGAGGTCGTCGGGATCCTCGGCCGGCTGGACGAGAGCGCGAGCCGCTGGCACGCGCTGGCCGTCGGTGAGTCGCTCACCCTGGACTGGCCCTGGCCGGAACGACGCGGCGGGCGCCGCACCGCATAAGAGCCAGGCATCAGCGCTGATGCTTGACGCTTAGCACTGTGGGATGTCTTCGGGAGTACTGGGCCGTCTCCCGCGGCGGCCGGGCGCCGCCGCGGGAGGACCGGGTCCGCAGCGCCACCGCCGCGGGAACGCCGGGCCTCAGACCTCCACCGGCTCCTCCTCGGGCGCCGCGGCCGGGCGCGGCGCGGGGCGGATCACCGCCAGGGCCGCCGCGGCCGCGGCGGCGCAGAAGGCGATGCCCACCCAGGAGCCGAAGGACATCGCCGAGACGAACGACTCCCGTGCGGCCTCCAGCACGGCCGGGTCACCGAGCAGGTGCGCGCCGGCGATGGAGTCGCGCGCGGCGGCGGGCGCCCCGGCGGGCATCGAGGAGGTGTAGACCCCGGCCAGCACGCTGCCGAGCACGGCCACGCTCAGCGCCATGCCGACCTGCTGGACGGTGTCGTTCAGCGCCGAACCGACCCCCGCGTGCGCCGGGGGCACCGCGCCCATCAGCGTCGCGTAGGCCGCCGGTCCCGCCAGACCGCCGCCGATCCCCATGACGACGAGACCGGTGATCAGCATGCCGTACCCGCTGTCGGCGGTCATGAAGGCGAGCACGCCGAAGCCGAGGCCCATGACGCCCAGGCCGCCCGCGATGAGCGCGCGGTTGCTCGCCTTCCGCCCCAGACCGGCGCCGACCGCGTTGAACAGCGCGGCGGCCACCGCGTACGGCAGCAGCGCGAGCCCGGCCCGCATCGGCTCGTAGCCGAGCACGAACTGCAGGTACTGGGTGAGCATCAGCAGCAGGGCGCCGGTGCCGAACGACATCAGCACGATCGAGAAGGACGAGCCGCTGAAGTCACGGTTGCGGAAGAGCTCCAGCGGCAGCATGGGGTGCTCGCAGCGGCGCTCCCAGACCACGAAGGCGCCGAGCGCGAGCACGGCCAGCGCGGCGGCGGTGAGCACCGGGGGCGCGGTCACGCCCTCCGCGGGGGCGGAGATGATCACGAAGACCAGTGCGGCCATGCCCGCGGTGGACAGCAGCGCGCCGAGCGGGTCGAGTCTGCGGGCGGGACCGCGGGACTCGGGCATCAGCAGCACCGCCGCCACGACGGCCAGGAGCGCGACGGGCACGTTGATCAGGAAGATCGAGCCCCACCAGTAGTGCTCCAGCAGGAGGCCGCCCAGGGTGGGACCGGCGATCACGCCGACCATGGCCACCGCGCTCCACGCCGCGATGGCCGTGCGGCGCTCGCTCTCGTCGAAGACGGTGATCAGGATGGACAGCGTGCTGGGCATCAGGATGGAGCCGCCGACGCCCATCAGCGCGCGGGCGGCGATGAGGTGCCAGGGCTCGGTGACCACCACGGCGAGCGCGGAGGCCCCGCCGAACAGCACCAGGCCGATGACCAGGAAGCGCCGGCGCCCGTACCGGTCGGACAGTCCTCCCGCGGTGAGCAGCAGCCCGGCGAAGACCAGGATGTAGGCGTCGAGGACCCACTGGATGTCCGACGGGCTCGCGCCGAGGTCGGTCATCAGCGAGGGGATGGCCAGGTTCAGGACCGTGTTGTCCACGACCAGGACCAGCAGGCTCAGGCAGAGCACCACGAGGATCCACCAGCGCCTCGGGTCCGCCTCTTCTCGTACGGTGTTCGATTTCACTCGCACACTGTACGACGATAATCGCACGGCGTGCGAGTGCATTTATCCTGGAAGGGTGCAGCAGCCTCTCGACTCGGTCTGGACCCGGCAGCCCCGCGCCTCCAAGAGCAGCCCCACGCTCAGCCGCGGCCAGATCGTGCGCGCCGCGCTGGAGTTGCTCGACGCCGAGGGCCTGGACGCGCTGAGCATGCGCCGGCTGGGTGCCAGGCTCGGCGCCGGTGCCACCAGCCTCTACTGGCACGTCGCCCACAAGGACGAGGTGCTCGAACTCGTCATGGACGAGGTCTACGGAGAGGTCCCGTTGCCCGACCCGGAGACCGTCGGCTGGCAGGACGCCGCCGTGCGGTTCGCCTACGGCCTGCGCGAGGCGCTCTTCAAACATCCCTGGGCGATCCCCCTCATCAGCACCAGGCCGTCCATCGGCCCCAACGCGATGCGCCTGTCCACCCGCATGGCGGCCGTCTTCGAGCAGGCCGGCTTCACCGGCATGTCCCTGGACTACGCGTCCTCCGCCCTGCTCTCCTACGTCCTCGGCGCGATCGCGCCCGAGATCGCCTGGCGCACGACGATCGACCGCTCCGGGCTGAGCAGCGAGGAACTGGCGGCCGCCATGCACCAGACCGTGCGCCAGGCGGCCCGCGACCACCCCGAGCTCCTCGAGCGCTACGAGCGATACACCGGCCATGACGTGGACGTCACCCGCGCGATCAGCTTCGACTTCGGCCTGACCTGCCTGCTCGACGGGATGAAGGTACGGCTGGAGCAGGACGCGCCCGCCACCCCGGAAGCCCGGAGAACCCGGCGGACATAACGTAAAGCACCAGGCAGGCATATTTACATACTGATCAGCTATTCTCGGTGAGTGCTGCCCACCATCTCCGACGTCCTCGCCCTGGACACCGTCCGCCGGGGCATCCCCCGGGTCGTCGCGGGAGCCGACCGGCTGGACACACGGGTGCGCTGGGTCCACATCGGCGAGGTCACCGACATCGCGCACCTGCTCCGCGGCGGCGAGCTGGTGCTCACCACCGGGATCGCCCTGCCCGACGACCCCGACAAGCTCGCCGGCTACGTCGCCGAGCTCGCCGCCGTCGGCGCGGCCGGACTGATCGTGGAGCTGGGCCGCAAGTTCATCGGCGAGCTCCCCCGGCCCGTGGTCGCCGCCGCCGAGGAGCACGGCCTGCCGCTGGTCACGCTGGCCAGGGAGACCCCGTTCGTGCAGATCACCGAGGCGGTGCACGCCCGGATCATCGACCGCCAGCTGGAGGAGCTGCGCGCCTCCGAGCAGCTCCACGAGGTCTTCACCGCCCTGTCGGTCGAGGGCGCCTCCCCCGCGGAGATCCTCGCCCAGGTCTCCCGCCTCTCCGGCCGCCCGGTGCTGCTGGAGAACCTCGCCCACCAGGTGCTCGCCTGCGAGTCGGCCGGGCACGACACGGGCACGCTGCTGGCCAGCTGGGAGAGCCGCTCCCGCGCGGTGGCCTCCGACCGGCGCACCGCCTACGACGCCTCCTCCGGCTGGCTGGTCACCATGGTCGGCGCCCGCGGCCAGGACTGGGGCCGGCTGGTGCTGCTCTGCGACGCCGAGCCGAGCCCCCGCGACATCGTGCTCGCCGAACGCGCCGCGACCACACTCGCCCTGGGCCGCCTGCTGGAGCGGCACCAGGAGTCCCTGGAGCGCCAGGCCCACGGCACGATCATCTCCGGCATCCTCAGCCACGCCTACGCCGACCCCGACGAGGCCGCCGCCCGGGCCCGCGCGGTCGGCGTGCCCCTCACCGGACGCAAGCTGGTCAGCGCGGTGCTCCGCCTCACCGAGTCGCCCGAGAGCCCGGCCGACGGCCCGGAGCAGCTCGCCCTGCTCGGCGAGCTGGCCGAGGCCGCCGCGGCGGCCTGCCGCGCCGCCCGCTTCCCCGCTCTGGTCGGCGCCCTCGACCAGAGCCGCGTGGGCGTCCTGCTCCCCCTGCCGCCCCGCACGTTCGCCGAACCCGCGCTGACCGTGCTCTCCGACCGCCTGCGCGCCGCCTTCGCCGCGCCCTTCGTCCTCGCGGCGGGCTCGGTCGTCGAGAGCGTCCGCGACGTACGGCGCAGCTTCCTGGAGGCCGAGCAGGTCGCCGACGTCGCGGTCCGGCAACCCGACGGCCGGGCCTTCTACCGCCTGCCCGACCTGCGGCTGCGCGGCCTGCTCCACCTGCTGCGCGACGACGCCCGGCTGCAGACCTTCGCCGAGCGTGAGCTCGGGCCGCTCCTGGCCCACGACGCGCAGCGCGGCGGCGACCTGACCAAGATCCTCCGCGTCTACCTGGACTCCGGGCGCAACAAGGCCGTGGCGGCGCAGAAGGCCCACCTGTCCCGGCCGGCCTTCTACGACAGGCTCCGCCGGCTGGAGCGCGTCCTCGACACCGATCTCGACGACGTGGAGTCCTGTCTCTCCCTCCACGTCGCCCTGCTGGCGCTGGAGTCCTTCCGCCGGGACGCCCCCCGCTCCTGACCCCCGGAGCGTACGGTCCCGGCGGATCCGCAGCTGATCCGCCGGGACACTGATGGACCGGTGGACCGGCGCCCGCCGTACCGGACCGGGCCGCCCGAAGCCCTGCCGGCTCGCCCGCACCACCCGTTACCCGCCACGGGTTCGCCACCGGTTTGCCACCGAATGCGAGCCATTCGTGCGATCTCATCTGAGAAACATCACTTTCTTAGGCCGTTTCCCGCGTTTCGCCTTCATCCGCAGGTGGATCTCGGCAGCATGGTGCACCGCGACAAGGTCACCTACGGGGAGAGAGATACACGAATGTCACGACGTCTCATCGTCGGGCTCACGGCCGTGGCCGTCACGGCCACGGCGATTCCAGCGCAGGCGGAGCGGGCGGGTTCGGCCTTCCCCTCTTCGGCCTTCCCCCTCGGCACAGCCGGGGCGACGACCAAGACCCAGCGAACGGTGGCTCCCGGGGTCGACCTCTTCAACGTGACGCACGGCAAACCCACCCAGGGCTGGACCGTGTCCCTGCTGATGCCCAACGGGCACGACAACGGCCCCCTCTCCACCGCCCAGACGGTGGCCGCGGCGGCCGAGGCCGCGGGCTTCACCCCCAGCGTCCTGAAGATCGTGCAGCCCGCCGCGGCGGACGCCCCGGCCGTCGAACGGTACATGGTCCGGATCGGACTGTGGACGCTCAAGCAGCGCGCCAAGGCCGACAAGACGGTCAAGGAGCTCAAGAAGGCCGGCATCCGGGCCAAGACCGACTATCTCGGCGACGACGGCGACCAGACCACCGGCCCCTGGGACATGCGGGTGGTGATGGTCGATCCCAGGACCTTCAAGGGCTCCTACCGGACCAGCGTCGGCTCCAGCGTGGCCAAGCGCGAGACCACCTCCTCCATGTCCAAGCAGGTGAAGGCCATCGCGGGCGTCAACGGCGGGTTCTTCAACATCCACACCGCCAGAGCGCTCCAGGGCGACCCGGTGGGCGTCTCAGTGGTGGGCGGGAGGCTGCTCAGCGAAGGCGTCCCCGGCCGCAGCGCCCTCGTCATCACCGGCAGGAAGGCCCGGATCACCGAACTGAGGGCCGCGGTGACCGCGATCTCCTCCGACGGGGCGCGGATCGAGGTGAAGGGCGTGAACCGGGCCGCGGGCGCGGAGGACCTCGTCCTCTACACCGAGGAGTTCGGCGCCAAGACCGCCGCTGACGGCGGCACCGAGGTCGTGTTCGACGCCCGCGGCAGGATCGTCAAGGTCCGCGCCGCCGGCGGCGCCGTCCCGCGGGGCCACCAGGTGCTCCACGGCACCGGCACCATGGCCGACTGGCTGTACGAGCACGCGTGGGAGACCTGGACCCTGCGGATCGACACCAAGGTCGTCGACCTGCGCACGGGCAGGGCCGTACCGCTGACGCCGGAGACGTACGTGATGGGCGGAGGCGTCGGCCTGCTCAGGAACGGCCGGGTCCGGATCACCGCGGCGGCCGACGGGCACGCCTCGGTCAACATGATGCTCCGGCGCCACCCGCGCACGATCGTCGGCGTCGACAGGTCGGGCGGTCTGATCCTGGTCACGGTCGACGGCCGCAACCCCGGCGTCTCCGTCGGTGCCTCGATGGTGGAGGCCGCGCAGATCATGCGCTGGCTGGGAGCCAAGCAGGCCATCAACTTCGACGGTGGCGGGTCCACCGCGATGGTCGTCCGACACAAGGTCGTGAACCGGCCGTCCGACGGCCGGGAGCGGACCGTGGGCGACGCCCTGTTCGTCACTCCCTGACCCGGCCCTTCCGGCCGGACCGTCGGCACCGCCCTCCATCGGATCCAGGGGTTCCCCTGCCGGATCATCCGGCAGGGGAAGCTTCCCTTCCGGCAGTGGACTTCGGGAAGGCGAGCCGCCCGGCCCTCGAACGCCCGCGGAGAGAACAAGAAGGGGCCGCCCCGGAAGACGACCCCCCACACCCCGAAAACAGAAAGGGCCGCCCCG
>NZ_BAAAUT010000116.1:0-7069 GCF_039534085.1 Planomonospora alba | reverse complement strand
GGCGACGAAGGCCCAGCCGATGGTGGTCTGGCGGCTGTCGCGCAGCGCGCTGACGTGGATGTTGAGGTCGATGGCGCGCCCGTGCACGTCGGTCACGGTCTTGTCGGTCTCCACCCCGTCCGCCAGGCAGCCCCCGAGCGACACGCCGAACACGTCCGCGAGCGGCAGCCCGACCGGCCGGCCGGGCAGGTCCGGGGTCAGCCGCCGCGCCAGCCGTTCGGCCGCCGGGTTGAGGTCGAGGACGCGGCCGGTGCCGTCGATCGTCATGACCATGTCGCCGATCATGTCGAAGAGGCGGGTGCGCGTCACCGGTACCAGCTCGAACAGCGACAGCCGCGTCAGCGCCCAGTAGTGCAGGAACGCGGTGGCGCCGAACCCCAGGGGGGCCAGCGCCAGGAGCGGGGCCGCGTCGACCGCCCCGCTGTACCCGAGCAGCGTGGCGCCGCCGCCCAGGAACGAGGGCAGCAGGCTGACCAGGACGAACCCGTACAGGCGGTGCTG
This sequence comes from Planomonospora alba, assembly GCF_039534085.1. NCBI lineage: Bacteria > Bacillati > Actinomycetota > Actinomycetes > Streptosporangiales > Streptosporangiaceae > Planomonospora > Planomonospora alba. The sequence continues at coordinate 6,568 of NZ_BAAAUT010000116.1, read as the reverse complement.
GGAGCGGGGACCGGACAGCCAGGGGCGGATCAGCAGCATCCCCGCGGCCACCAGCAGCACGTAACTGTAGAGGCCGTGCGCCCAGAACAGCGGGCCGAAGTCGATCAGCAGCCAGTCCGAGTCGCGCGGTGCGATGGAGGAGATGACCAGCCCGTGCCAGGGGTTGGTCAGCAGCGCGGCGACCAGGAGCAGGGGCTCGGCCGCCAGCAGCAGCGCGGTACGGCGCGACAGGCGCCAGAAGCGGTCGGCCACGGCCAGCGCCAGGCACAGGAACCCGGCGGTCGTGACGGAGATCCCGGCGAGGGACACGCCCGCCGTCAGCGTCGCCACCGAGGGGTCGTCCGCCAGGTATCCGGCCACGGCGGTGAGAGACCAGGCCGCGGTGCTCGCCGCGATGACCGACACCGCGCCGACCGCGGGGGCCGAGCGCCGCCTGCGCCAGCCGGTGCCCGCCACGGCGGAGGCCAGCATCGCGGACAGTGTGAAGAGCAGGGTCGCGATGAGCTGTCCCATGTACAGGTTCCTCTCGCCGCCTGGCATCGGTACACGTGCCGCCGCGCAGACACGTGGCGCCCCCTTATCGGCACGGCGGCGGGCGGACCTGAGGACTCCGCCGGCCCGGGTCGTGCGGCGGGGCGCGGAGGCGGGCGATCCCATAAACCCCGCTGGTCCGCGGCCGATCGGGAGGACACGGGACCGCCGCGGGACCAGCCGCGTGCGGCACCATCGCGTCCACGGCGTCCCGGCCCGTTCCCGAAGGCAGGAGTGTCCCGGCGATGCCCGCGATCCACCTCCCCCAGCGACGGGACCGCATCCGCGCGGCCCTCGTGCTGGGGACCCGGCCGGAGGCGATCAAGCTCGCCCCGGTCCTGCGCGCGATGAGCGCCTCCCCCCTGTTCGACCCCGTGGTGATCTCCACGGGGCAGCACCGCGAGATGCTCGACCAGATGCTGCAGCGCCTGGACATGCCCAGCGGCCGCGACCTGGCGGTCATGCGCGACCGGCAGATGCTGTCGGGACTGACCGCCCGCCTGATCAGCGGGCTGGGCGAGGCGGTGCGCGAGGACCGTCCCGACGTGGTGGTCGTCCAGGGCGACACGACGACGGCGATGACCGGCGCGCTGGCCGCCTTCTACGAGGGCGTGCCCGTCGCGCACGTGGAGGCGGGGCTGCGCACCGGCGTGATCGGCAACCCCTTCCCCGAGGAGCTCAACCGCCGCCTGGTGGCGCCCATGGTGCGCTGGCACTTCGCGCCCACCGAGGGTGCGGCGGCGAACCTGCGCGCCGAGGGCGTCCCGGCCGGCGACATCGCGGTCACCGGCAACACCGTGATCGACAACCTGCTCTGGGTGCTGGGGCGCGGCGAGGGCCGCTCGGCGTTCACCACCTCCCGCCGGCGGGTCCTGGTGACCCTGCACCGCCGGGAGAACCAGGGCGAGACCATGCACGGCATCGCCGAGGCGCTCGGCAGCCTGGCCGGGCGGCCCGACGTGGAGATCGTGCTGCCGCTGCACAAGAGCCCCGCCGTCCGGGACGCGCTGCTGCCGGTCCTGGAGGGCCGTCCGCACGTCACGCTGGTCGAGCCGCTGGACTACTTCGACTTCGCCGCCACGCTGGACGCCTGCGACCTGGTGCTCACCGACTCCGGCGGGGTGCAGGAGGAGGCGCCGACGCTGGGCAAGCCGGTGCTGGTGCTGCGCACCACCACCGAGCGCCCCGAGGCCGTGGAGGCCGGCGTCGCCCTGCTGGTCGGCACCGACCCTGCGGAGATCGTCGCCGCCGCGGACCGCCTGCTCGACGACCGCGCCGCCTACGAGCGCATGGCGTACGCGGTCAACCCCTTCGGGGACGGCCGCGCGGCCGAGCGCATCGTGGACCGGCTCGCCGCCGACCTGGCCGGCGCCGGCCGTTCCGCCGAGCCCGGGGGCGGCCTGGCCGTCGCCTGACCCCGCGCCGATCCCCCGGCGCCACGCCCGAGCCGCGGCGCGCCCACCGGCGCCGCGGCCCTTCGGGCGTGCCCGGATCCGGCCGCGGCGGGCCGGGGAAATCCTCAAGGGCGTACGGCCGCCGCCGATAGGAGGGTTCGCCAGGACGGCAGGCAGGGTCACGGAGCAGACCGGCGAAGCGTTCCACGAGCAGCGGAGGGGGCACCGCATTGCCCAGGGGCATCAGCCAGATGGCCGTGCCGATCGGCGTCGTCCTGATCGTCGTGATGATGGTCGTCCCGATGCCGACGATGCTGCTCGACCTGCTCATCGTCGCGAACATCACCATCGCGCTGGTCGTGGTCGTGGTGAGCATGAACGTCAAGCGGCCGCTGGAGTTCTCCTCCTTCCCCTCGCTGCTGCTGGTGCTCACCCTGTTCCGGCTGGCGCTGAACATCAGCGCGACGCGGCTGGTGCTGCTCGACGGGTTCGCCGGCAACGTGATCGAGGCGTTCGGCCACTTCGTCGTCGGCGGCTCCCTCATCGTCGGCCTGGTGATCTTCGTCATCCTGATCATCATCCAGTTCATCGTCATCACCAAGGGCGCCGAGCGCGTCGCCGAGGTCGGCGCGCGCTTCACCCTCGACGCCATGCCCGGCAAGCAGATGGCGATCGACGCCGACCTCAACGCCGGCCTCATCGACGAGGCCGAGGCGCGCAAGCGCCGCCAGGAGGTCACCGCCGAAGCCGACTTCTACGGCTCGATGGACGGCGGCTCGAAGTTCGTCAAGGGCGACGCGATCGCCGCCATCATCATCACCTTCATCAACCTCATCGGCGGCTTCGCGGTGGGCATCGTCCAGAAGGGCATGCCGTTCACCGAGGCGATCGAGACCTACAGCCTGCTGAGCATCGGCGACGGCCTGGTCTCCCAGATCCCCGCACTGCTGCTGTCGGTCGCCACCGGCCTGATGGTCGCCCGCGCCAGCGGCGAGGGCGACATGGGCAGCACGGTGGTCAGCCAGATCGGCGCGCAGAAGAAGGCCCTGCAGATCGGCGGCGGCGCCGCCCTGGCCATGGCGCTGATCCCCGGCCTGCCGAAGGTGCCGTTCTTCCTCATCGGCGGCGGCCTCCTGCTGGTCGCCCAGCGGCTGCCCGCCGCGGCCCCGGCCGAGGACGCCGAGGAGACCCCGGCGGCGCTGGCCGGCCCGGCGCCCGACTCGCCGGAGTCGCTGATGGGCGAGATCCGGGTGGACCCGCTGGAGCTGGCGCTGGCCCCCGACCTCATCGACCTGGTCGACGCCGCCGGCGGCGACCTGCTCGACCGGGTCCGCGCGCTCCGCCGCAAGATCGCCCTGGAGACCGGCGTCATCATGCCGCCGGTGCACACCCGCGACGACCTCGACCTGCCGCTGTCCACCTACGTGATCCGCGTCAACGGTGTGGAGGTCGCCCGCGGCCAGGCCCCGCCCGGCACCGTGCTGGCCATCGGCGACGGGCTGGACACCCTGCCCGGCCGGGTCGGCCAGGAGCCGGTGTTCGGCCTGGAGGGCAAGTGGGTCCCCGCCGAGCTGCGCCACCAGGCGGAGCTCACCGGCGCCACCGTGGTCGACCGCGCCTCCGTCATCATCACCCACCTGTCGGAGACGGTGCGCGCCAACGCCAGCCGCCTGCTGGGCCGCGAGGACGTCCGCGCGCTGGTCGAGGCCGTACGGCGCACCCACCCGGTCGTGGTGGAGGAGCTCACCCCGGCGCTGCTGAGCCTGGGGCAGATCCAGACGGTCCTGCAGGCCCTGCTCGACGAGAGCGTGTCCATCCGCGACCTGGTCCGCATCTTCGAGGCGCTGTCCCTGGCGGGCAAGACCACCACCGCTCCCGACGCCCTGGTCGAGGCCGCCCGTTCCGCCCTGGGCCCGGCCATCGCCGCGCGGCACCTCGCCCCCGGCGGCGACGGCCTGCCGGTGCTGACGCTCGATCCGCGGCTGGAGCACGCGCTGCTGGAGTCGCTGCGCCCCACCGAGCACGGCGTGCAGCTGGTCCTCGACACCGCCCGGGCGGAGGCCGTGATCGGCCGCGCCGCCCAGCTCGCCGAGGCCGCCGAGCAGCAGGGCATCAGCCCGGTGCTGGTGTGCTCGCCCCAGCTGCGGATGCCGCTGCGGCGGCTGCTGAAGCTGGCCGTTCCCCGCCTGCCCCTCCTGTCCTATGCCGAGATCGCGGAAGCTCCGTTCCGCGTGGAAACCCTGGGAGTCGTGACCGATGCCGAAGCGCTTGCTGCTTGAGGGACCCGACATCGAGAAGCTGCTGGCGCAGGTCCGCGACGAGCACGGGCCTGAGGTCTCCATCGTGTCGGCCGACCGCGTCCGCACCGGAGGCATCGCCGGGTTCTTCGCCCGCCAGCGCTACGAGCTGACGGTCGAGGTGAACGACCCGGCCGAGCGCCCGGCCGCCCCGGTCCCGGCCCCGGCTGCCGCCCCGGTCGCGGCCCCGGCGGACGCCGACCCGATGACGGCGCTGCTGGCCCAGGCCGAGGCCCAGGAGCGGAGGCTGAGCCTGCCCGGCTCCCGCGCCCCCCTCGGCTCCGGCCCCGCCCCGGCCCCCGCGCCCGCCCCGCAGCACCCCGCAGCGGCGCCCGCCGCCGGCCTCCCCGCAGGTCCCGCCGCGGAGCCGGCCGTCCCCGCGCAGGCCTCCCGGTTCCACACCCCGGTGCCCGCCGCGGCGCAGGCCCGCGTCCCCGCGGCCGCCGCCCCCGCCCCGTCCGCGGACGACTTCGTCGTCGAGACGGGCACGGAGAGCATGGCCTTCGCCGACATGCTCGCCTCGCTGCAGCGCGGCACCGGCCTCGTCCCGGCGGGCGGCGGGAGCGGCACCCTGCCGGCCCGGGCCTACCGGCCGTCCGCGCCCGAGCGGCCCGGCACGGGCACGCGTCCCTTCCAGCCGCCGGTCGTCGAGCCGGAGCGGCCGTACCAGCGGGCGCTGGTGGAGCTCGGGCTGCCCGAGCGCATGGCCCGGCAGGCCACCGCCTCCGACATGTACACCGCGGTCAGGCGCGCCCTGGACACCCTGCCCGAGGCGCCCGCGCTGCCCACCCGCCCCGGTGACGTGCTCGTCATCGCGGGCGAGACGCACGCGGCGCTGCGCGTCGCCGAGCAGGCCGCCCGCGCCATGAACGTGGGCCCCGCGCAGATCCTGCTGGCGGCCCGGTCCACCGCCGGCACCGGCATCCACAACACGCGGCTGCTGAACGGCCCCCGGGCCGCCCTCCGCAAGGCCCGGAAGATCCACCGGGACGACGTGCCGTACGTGGTCGTCATCGCCTCCGCCCCGGAGGACGACAACGGCGAGTGGGCCGGCGCGGTCGCCGACGCCCTCGGCGCGACCGCCGTGTGGGCCGTCGTCGACGCCACCCGCAAGACCGCCGACACCGCGCGCCACCTGCGCTCGCTCGGCAAGGTGGACGCCATCGCGGTCAGCGCCGTGGCCGCCACGGGCGACCCGGCGAGCGTCCTCTCCCTGGACATCCCCGTTTCCTACCTGGCAGACCGGCCCAGCACCCCGCAGGCCTGGACCGCGCTGCTGTGCGAGCGACTGGAGGAGAAGCAGTCGTGACATCAGTCAGTTTGCCCGCCATCAACGCGCTGGTGGAGATCGCCCTGCAGGACGGCAGGGTCTATCCGACGCGGGTGGAGGACGCCGAGGGGCTCACCCTCACGGTGGCGGCGCCGCGCGGTGTCGGGGACATCGACGTGCCCGCGCCCGGCGAGGAGGTGTACGTGCGGTGGACCGGCCCCCGCGGCCTCTACACCGCGCCCGCCGTCTTCACCACCTCGGTCCACGACCGGCTCAGCCTCTGGACCGTCGAGGCCGAGGGCACCGTGGACTACTTCAGCCGCCGCAGCGCCGTCCGGGTGGCGGGCGGCGAGCCGGTCCGGCTGCTGGACGCCGCCACCGGCAGAGAGGTGTTCCACGGCCGGTTCGTCGACATCTCCGAGCGCGGCGCCCGCTGCGAGGGGCTCGCGGACGGGCTCGCCCCCGAGCAGGAGGTGATGATCAAAATGGTGCTGGACGACAACCTCGTGGCGGTGCAGGGCAGCGTGCTCACCGTCTCGCCGTCCGAGCGGAACGCCGTCGTCGCGGTCGTCATCTACGACCCGCCGGAGGCGCAGGCGCAGATCATCCGCAGGTACGTGATGAACGCCCAGATCAAGGCCCGGAGGGCGGCGGCGGCCAATGCAGGTGACTAGTCTGCCGACGCTGCTGCTCGCGCTGGTCCTGGCCGGGCCCGCGCTGTGGCACGCCTTCGTGCTGCGGGACCTGGACGTCGTCACCGCGCTGACGCGGTACCTGCTCGCCGTGCTGGTGAGCGCCGCCATGCTCGGCGCCCTGCGCAGGATCACCGCCTCCTACGGGCCCGACGGCGCCGAGGCGGACGGCGAGCGGGCCGACGCCATGAGCGTGTCGGTCGACCGGGTGAACGGCCCCCGCAGGCGGGCCACCGACAGGCCGCCCGCGCCGGGGGCACCGGCCGTCACGGGCGAGCTGCCCGCCACCGCGCCCGCCGCGCTGCCCGCGGCCCCGGGTGAGGGCCGCGGCTGACCCCGGGCCCGGGCGCCCCCCGTACCGGCCCCCGGTCACCTCCAGGCGGC
>NZ_BAAAUT010000115.1:0-7227 GCF_039534085.1 Planomonospora alba | reverse complement strand
GCCGCGGCCCGCCCGCTCGGCGGCCGCGGCGACCCGGGCGCGGCGGCCGGGCGGTGCTCCCGGCGCGGCCCGGCCGAGCGCCAGCTCGACCGCGGCGGCCAGGTCGGTGGAGCCCTCCTCGGCCGCGTCGACCTCCTCGGGCAGCGTCACGGCGGTGGGCACCAGGATGCCGCGCGCCCCGGCCGCGCGGGCGGCCGCCACGTCCCGGCCGATGTCCCCGATCACCACGCAGTCGCCCGGGTCCACGCCCAGGCTCCGCGCCGCCGCCAGGACCAGCCCCGGGGCCGGCTTGCGGCAGCCGCAGCCGTCGGCGTCGTCGTGCCGGCACACCGCCCAGACGTCGAACGGCCCGAGCAGCTCCTCGACGCGGGCGTTGACCGCGGCCAGCTCCCCCTCGGTGATCAGGCCCCGCGCCACCCCCGACTGGTTGGTGACCACGCCGACGGGGACGCCCGCGGCGCGCAGCCGGTCCAGGACCTCCCGCGCGCCGGGCACGGGCTCCACGAGATCGGGCCGGCGGTTATAGGGAACGTCATTCACAAGCGTGCCGTCACGGTCGAAAAGAATGGCGGCCGGTCGTTCTCCGTGCGGCACGGCATACCTCCCTGATGGGTTCTTCCATGCTTTCCTCTGTTGCCCGTTTGCCTGGGACTTAACCGAGAAAAAAACTACTCAGAGTGACAACGCGCTGGTTGCACCCCGTCTAGCTGCACTTCTACCGGGGTGCGGTGTTTGAGAAGCGCTTCTCTCGGTAGTGACTAGGTGTCTGCGGGAGGCGAATGCATGAAATTCCTAGGGTTGAATGCGATCTTTCATGACCCGGCGGCGGCACTCGTCGTCGACGGCGAGGTGGTGGCCGCGGCGGAGGAGGAGCGGTTCAGCCGCCGCAAGCACGGAAAGCGCCCGGTGCCCTTCTCGGCCTGGGAGCTGCCCGAGCAGGCGGCCGCCTGGTGCCTGGCCGAGGCGGGGCTGAAGCCCGAGGACCTCGACGCGGTCGCCTACTCCTACGACCCCGCGCTGGTCCGGCCCGGGCAGCAGGGCCTCGACGAGCGCTGGGAGGACCTGCGCACCACCTACGCGCAGCGGGCCCCCAGCTTCCTGGCCACCGCGCTGCCCGGCCTGGACCCGGCGCAGGTCCGCTACGTGCCCCACCACGTCGCGCACGCCGCCTCGGCCGGGCTGGCCGCGCCGTACCGCGACTCGGCCGTCCTGGTCTGCGACGGGCGCGGCGAGGCCGTCTCGCACCTGGCCGGGCGCTACGCCGACGGAGAGCTGTCCGTCCTGGCCACCCAGGAGCTCCCGCACTCGCTCGGCCTGATGTACGAGGAGGTCACCGAGCACCTCGGCTTCATGCGCTCCAGCGACGAGTACAAGGTCATGGCGCTGGCCTCCTACGGCGAGCCGCGCTTCCTCGGCGAGCTGCGCGAGCTGATCCGCACCACCGGTGACGGCGGGTTCCGCGTCGAGCCGATCGACTGGGCCGGCTACGCCAAGCGGCTCGGCAGGGGCGAGACCTGGTCGGAGGACCACGCCGACCTCGCCGCCAGCGTGCAGAAGCGGCTGGAGGAGGTCCTGCTGGAGCTCGCCGGCTGGCTCCACGAGCGCACCGGCGAGCGCCGCCTGACCATGGCCGGGGGCGTGGCGCTCAACTGCGTCGCCAACACGCGCCTGCTCGCCGAGGGCCCCTTCGACGAGATCTGGGTCCAGCCCGCCGCCGGCGACGCGGGCACCGCGCTCGGCGGCGCCCTCCACCTGGCCCAGGCGTCCGGGGAGCCTGCCGCGCCGATGCCCGGCGCCGACCTCGGCCGGGGCTGGACCGACGAGGAACTGGCCGCCTGGCTCGGCACCGCGCGCGTGCCGTACGAGCGCCCCGCCGACCTGGCCGCGGCGGTCGCCGCCGAGCTCGCCGCCGACCGCATCGTCGCCTGGTTCCAGGGGCGCAGCGAGTACGGCCCGCGCGCCCTGGGCCGCCGCTCGCTGATGGCCCACCCCGGCCGGGCCGCCAACACCGAGCGGCTCAACGACGTCAAGGGGCGCGAGCAGTTCCGCCCGATCGCCCCGATGGTGCTCGCCGAGCGCGCCGGCGAGATCTTCACCCGGGGACCGATCCCCAGCCCGTACATGCTCTTCGTCCACGACGTGCGGCCCGAGTGGCGCGAGCGCATCCCCGCCGTCGTGCACGTCGACGGCACCGCCCGCATCCAGACCGTGGACCGGGCCGACGACCCGCTGCTCGCCCGGATGCTGGAGGAGTTCGAGGCCAGGACCGGGCTGCCGGTCGTGGTCAACACCAGCCTGAACACGGCAGGGCGGCCCATGGTGGACGACCCGCGCGACGCGCTGGAGTGCTTCGGCTCCGCCCCCGTCGACCTGCTCGTGCTCGGGCCGTACCTCATCCGCCGGGGGCAGGTGTTCGCGTCGTGATCACCGTGGTCATCCCGACGATCGGCCGCCCCACCCTCACCGCCACCCTGGCGGCGCTGGACCCGGAGACCGACGTCATCGTGGTCGACGACCGCCCGGACCCGCTCCCGGCGGCCGGGGACGGCCCCGCGGCCGCGCAGGCGCTGGAGGCACTGGAGACGCCGGCCTCCGCGCCCGGCGGGCCGCCCTTCACCGGTCCCGCCTCGCTGGGCACCGACGCCGACGTGCTGACCGCCGCGGCAGCGGCCGGCGGGCGGGTCACCGTCCTGCGCTCCGGCGGCCGGGGCCCGGCCGCGGCCCGCAACACCGGGTGGCGGGCGGCGGCCACGCCGTGGGTCGTCTTCCTCGACGACGACGTGATCCCCGAGCCCGGCTGGGACAAGGCGGTCCGCGCCGACCTGGAGGACCTGCCCGCCGACGTGGGCGGCAGCCAGGGACGCATCGAGGTGCCGCTCCCGGCCGGCCGCCGGCCCACCGACGCCGAGCGCAACACCGCGGGCCTGGCGGACGCCGACTGGATCACCGCGGACATGGCCTACCGGCGCGAGGCGCTGGAGCGGACCGGCGGCTTCGACGAGCGCTTCCCGCGCGCCTACCGGGAGGACGCCGACCTCGCGCTGCGCGTGCAGGCGGCCGGTTACCGGCTGGTCAAGGGCGAGCGCGTCACCCGGCACCCGGTCCGCGACGACGGCTTCTGGGCCAGCGTGCGCTTCCAGCGGGGCAACGCCGACGACGCGCTCATGCGGCGCCTGTACGGTCCCGGCTGGCGCGGGCTGCTCGGCGGTGCGCTCGGGCAGCGCCGCCGCCACGCCGTCGTGACCGCGTGCGGGCTGCTCGCCGCGGGCGCCGCCCTGGCCGGCCGGCGGCGGACGGCCGGGGCCGCGGCGGCGGCGTGGGCGCTGCTGACCGCCGAGTTCGCCTGGGCGCGCATCGCCCCCGGGCCGCGCACCCCGGAGGAGATCTGGCGGATGGCGGTGACCAGCGCGGTCATCCCCCCGGTGGCCTGCGCGCACCGCCTGCGCGGAGAGCTGAGGGTGCGCCGGTGACGGACATGCCTCTGGACCCGGAGGGGGAACCGGGCACCGTCCTGGTGGCGCGGCCCGACAACGCCGGGGACGTGCTGCTGGCCGGGCCCGCGATCCGCGCGGTCGCCGCCCGGGCGCGGGAGGTCGTGCTGCTGGCCGGCCCGTACGGCCGCGCGGCGGGGGAGCTCCTGCCGGGCGTGTCGCGGGTGCTGGAGTGGCGGGCCCCGTGGATCGACCCCGCGGCGCCGCCGGTGACCGGGGAGCACGTCGCGCGGCTGATCGACGAGGTCCGGCGGACCGCCCCGGACCAGGCGCTGATCTTCACCTCCTTCCACCAGTCGGCGCTCCCGCTCGCGCTGCTGCTCCGGCTGGCGGGCGTGCCCCGGATCTGCGCGATCAGCAACGACTACCCGGGGTCGCTGCTGGACGTGCGGCACGTCGTCGACGAGGACGTGGACGTGCCGGAGACCGAGCGCATGCTCGGCCTGGTCCGGGCGGCCGGGTTCGACCTCCCGGCCGGGGACGACGGCCGGCTCGCCGTACGGCGCCCGCTGCCCGACGTCACCCACCTGGCCGGGCCGCCCGCGTACGTGGCCGTGCACCCCGGCGTCTCGGCGCCCGCGCGGGCGTGGCCGGCCGGGCACTGGGCCCGGCTGGTCCGGCTCCTGGCCGCGCGGGGGCACCGGGTCGTGGTGACCGGCGGCCCCGGCGAGCGCGCGCTGACCGCGGAGATCGCCGGCGCGGCGGCCGGCGGTCCCGGCGGCCCCGGCGGTCTCGCAGACGCCGGGGACGGCCTCCCCGCCGCCCCGGGCGGCGTGCTCGACCTCGGCGGACGGACGGGCCTGGCCGAACTGGCGGCGGTCCTGGAGGGCGCGTGCGCGGTCGTCGCGGCCAACACCGGCCCCGCGCACCTGGCCGCCGCGGTCGGCACCCCCGTGGTCAGCCTGTTCGCCCCCGTCGTCCCGGCCGCCCGCTGGGCGCCGTACGGCGTGCCGTGCGTCGTCCTCGGCGACCAGCACGCCCCCTGCCGGGGGAGCAGGGCCCGGCTCTGCCCCGTCCCCGGTCACCCCTGTCTGTCGTCCGTCCAGGCCGAGCAGGTCGCACAGGCGGTCGGCCGCGTGGCCGTACCAAGGGAGGTAGCCGTATGAGGATCGCGCTCGTGTCCGAGCACGCGAACCCGCTCGCCGTCATCGGCGGGGTCGACGCCGGCGGGCAGAACGTCCACGTGGCGGCGCTGGCCGCCGCGCTGGCGGACCGCGGTCACGAGATCGTCGTCTACACGCGGCGCGACCGCCCCGACGGCCCCGACCGGGTGCCGCTGTGCCCCGGGGTGACCGTGGAGCACGTCCCGGCCGGGCCCGCCGCCCCCGTGCCCAAGGACGAGCTGCCGCCGTACATGCCGGCCTTCGCCGCGCACCTGCGGCGGCGCTGGCGCCGGTGGCGGCCCGACGTGGTGCACGCCCACTTCTGGATGAGCGGCCGGGCCGCGCTGGAGGCCGCCCGGCCGTACGGCGTGCCGGTGGTGCAGACCTTCCACGCCCTCGGCACGGTGAAGCGGCGCTGGCAGGGCAGCGCGGACACCAGCCCGCCGGAACGCGTCGCCACCGAGATCGAGATCGGCCGCCGGGCCCAGGTCACCGTCGCCACCTGCAGCGACGAGGTGAACGAGCTGATCGCGATGGGCGTGCCCGAGCGGAAGATCACGGTCGTGCCGTGCGGGGTCGACCTGGAGCTGTTCCACCCGGACGGCCCCGCCGCCCCCCGCGGGCCGCGGCCGCGCGTCCTCAGCATCGGGCGCATGGTGCCCCGCAAGGGCGTCGGCACCGTCATCGAGGCGCTGCGCGGCCTGCCCGGGGCCGAGCTGGTCATCGCCGGAGGGTCACCGGACGACGAGGAGGCCAAGCGGCTGCGGGACCTGGCCGACGCGCACGGCCTGTCGGACCGGGTCCACGTGATCGGCAGCGTCGCCCGCGCCGACGTGCCCGCCCTGATGCGCTCGGCCGACGCCATGGTCAGCGTGCCGTGGTACGAGCCGTTCGGCATCGCGGTCGTGGAGGCCATGGCCTGCGGGGTCCCCGTGGTCGCCTCGGCGGTCGGCGGGCACCTGGACACCGTGGCGGGCTGCGGGATGCTGGTGCCGCCCCGCCGCCCGCGCGCCCTCGCCCGGGCCCTGCGCGACCTGCTGGACCGTCCGGACCTGCGCGCCGGCCTCGCCCTGGCCGGCGAGCGGCGCGCCAGGTCCCGGTACGGCTGGCCCCGGGTCGCCGAACGCACCGAGGCCGTCTACCTCGACGTGATCACCGGCCGCCCCAGCGGGGGCCGGAACCGGATCGCCGCCGCCGCGGGAGGCTGAGGAGGAGCCATGCACCCACACCTGTCACGCCTGAGCGCCGCGCTCGCCGCGGTGGACGGGGAGACCGAGACGATATCCGCCTGGGGCCGCAAGCTCGCGGCCGTGCTCACCGGCGGCGGCCGCCTGCTCGCCTGCGGCAACGGCGGCTCCGCCGCGGAGGCCCAGCACCTGACCGCCGAGCTGGTCGGACGCTTCCGCGACGACCGCCGCCCGTACGCGGCGATCCCGCTGCACGCCGACACCTCCTCCGTCTCCGCGATCGCCAACGACTTCGGCGCCGAGGAGGTGTACGCGCGCCAGGTGCGGGCGCACGGACGCCCCGGCGACGTGCTGATGTGCCTGTCCACCAGCGGCTCCAGCCCGAACGTGCTGGCCGCGGCGCGCGCCGCCCGCGAGTGCGGCATCACCACCTGGGCGCTGACCGGCCCGGCCCCCAACCCGCTCGCCGAGCTCTGCGACGACGCCCTCCCCGTCGCGGCCCCCGACACCGCGACCGTCCAGGAGGTGCACCTCGCCGTGATCCACATGCTCTGCGACGCACTCGAGGAGGCCGGCGCATGAGGCCCGGCCCGCTCGTCGTCGTCGGCGACACCCTGCTCGACGTGGACGTCGAGGGCCGGGCCGAGCGGCTCTGCCCCGACGCGCCCGTGCCGGTCGTGGCCGCCGGGCCGGGCCGCCGCCGCCCCGGCGGGGCGGGACTCGCCGCCCTGCTCGCCGCCCGGGCGGGAGCGGAGGTCGTGCTGGTCACCGCGCTCGGCGACGACGAGCCCGGCCGGTGGCTGCGCCGGGCGCTGTCCGAGGTGATGGAGGTGGTGCCGCTCCCGCTGGAGGGCGGGACCGTCACCAAGACCCGGATCCGGGCGGCCGGCCAGACCCTGCTGCGCGTGGACACCGGCGACGGCCTGGCGTACACCGCCGCCCTCCGGACGCGCGGCGGCGACGGGCGGGCGGACGGCGGTCCGGCGTCCGGCGGCCGGGTGGACGGGGGCCGGGCGGCGTACGGTGGCCGGAACCTCCCGGGCGACCTCGGGGCCCGGCGGGCGGCCGCGGCGCTGCGCGGCGCGGGCGCGGTCCTGGTCTCCGACTACGGCCGCGGGACCGCGCGGGCCCTGGGCGACGCGCTGGAGCGGGCGGCGGCCGAGGGCGTGCCGGTGGTCTGGGACCCGCACCCGCGCGGCTCCGCCCCGGTACCCGGCTGCGCGCTCGTCACGCCGAACGAGGCCGAGGCCCGGCTGCTGTGCGCGCCGGAGCCGTACACCTCGCCCGAGCAGGCCGCCCGCCACCTGGCCCGCGCGCTGGCCGCCGAGGCGGTGGCCGTCACGCTGGGCGCCCGCGGCGCCGTGGTCGCACGGCGCGGCGGCCCGGCCGTCCGGGCCCCGGCGCCCCCGGTGACCGCGGGACCGGACACGTGCGGCGCGGGCGACC